>NZ_JBNNVU010000080.1:0-25083 GCF_050280705.1 Pseudomonas sp. NPDC089530
TCTACATACAATTTCATAGGTATTGGTCCGTCCCGATCAAGAGGAAGATCGCCGCAACAAAGAAGCGCTGTATTCGTATGGAAGGCTGGCCGGCAGGGTGTTTTTCAGCGCTTCGGCGGTCCAGGCGCTGGCGCCGATCTGCACCGCCTTGAAGCCGTGGTTGATCATGGCGCGGTCCGCCGGGGCGCCGGACAGATTGCTCGGCAGGCCATGGTTGTAGCGCTCGTCCACCAGCAGCGCGAGCTGCCGGTCCAGCAGGTCGGCGACGTTGGCCACCAGGTTCTTCAGGCTGTCCATGGCGAAGGCGATATGCCCGCCATAGAAGTGCCCGCCGTGCAGCACGCGCTCGGCTTCGGCGTCGATGATCGGGTTGTCGTTGGCGCTGTTCAGCTCGGTTTCGATAAAGCCGCGCAGCCAGCCTAGGCTGTCGGCCAGCACGCCCAGCACGTGGGGCGCGCAACGCAGCGAATAGCGGTCCTGCAGGCGGTGCAGCGGCGCGGTCGGCGCGTCGATGGCCAGGTCCTGGCGCAGCCAGGCGGCGACCTGCATCTGCCCCGGGTGCGGCTTGGCGGCGAACAGGCGCTCGTCGAAGTGCTCCGGATTACCCTGCAGGGCCACCACGTTCAGCGCGGTGATGCGGGTCGCCAGGCGCAGCAGGTAGTCGGCGCGGGCGAAGGCCAGGCAGGCCAGGCCGGTCATCACCGCGGTGCCGTTCATCAATGCCAGGGCCTCTTTCGGGCGCAGCACCAGCGGCTCCCAGCCCAGCTCCCGGTGTACCTCGGCCGAGGTGCGCCGTTCGCCGCGGAACAGTACTTCACGCTCGCCGGACAGGGTCGCGGCCACATAGGACAGTGGCGTCAGGTCGCCGCTGGCGCCCACCGAACCTTCTTCGGGGATCAGCGGCAGGATGTCGTGTTCGAGGAACGCCTGCAGGCGTTCCAGCAGTTCCACACGGACCCCGGACACGCCATGGCACAGCGACTGCAAGCGCGCCGCCAGCACCGCGCGGGTGGCCTGCGGGTCCAGCAGCTTGCCCAGGCCGCAGCCATGGAAGGTGTACAGATGACGGGGCAGGGCCTCGACGTGCTCCAGCGGCACCGCGACCACGCAGGAGTCGCCGTAGCCGGTGGTCACGCCGTAGATCACGCCTTCCTTGTCCAGCAACGAGTCGAGGAACCGCGCGCCCTTGGCGATGCGCTGACGGAATGCGCTGTCGTCCTGCAGTTGGGGCGGCGCCTGACGGTTGGCCAGGGCCAGCACGTCTTCGATGCGCAAAGGGAGTTCGCCGAAGGTTACCGGCTCAAGCGGATGCGTCGTCATCGGTCTTCCAGAAAGGGTAAAAGTTGAACCATTGTTGAGGCGCTTCGAGGCAGTAATGGCCCAGGCGCTCGGCATAGCGGGCGGTCCATTGCCGGATCACCTGCTCGCGGTCGCTGCGCTTCCAGGCCACGACCTCGGCGAAGGGCTCGAGGATCAGACGATAGCGGCCGTCGCATTTGAGGCACAGCAGCAGGTTGACCGGGCATTTCAGCAACCCCGCCAGCAGCCACGGTCCCTGGGGAAAGGGCGCCGGATGGCCAAGGAAATCCACCTGCACATTGCGGCTGCCGTGCAGCGGTACGCGGTCACCGGCAATCGCCAGCCATTCGCCGCGATCCAGGCGCTGGCTCAGTTGCAGCATCACCGCCGGGTCCAGCTCGCTGACCTGGATCAGCCGCAGGTTGGTGGCCCCGGCCTCGCCCAGCAGGCGATTGAAACGTTCGGCGTGCTTGGTGTGCACCAGCACGTTCATGGTGACCTTTTCCCCCAGCTCGGCCAGGGCCCGGCAGACTTCGAGGTTGCCCAGGTGGGCGCCCACCAGCATCTGTCCGCGGGTACCGCGCATCTGGTTGCGCAACAGCGCCGGGTCGACGATCTCGATCTGTTCCAGGCGCAGCTTGCCGTTCCACACGTCGAGCTTGTCCAGCAGGGCATCGGCGAAGGCCATGAACTGGCCGAATACCCGCCACTGGCTGGGGCGCAGCTCGGCCTTGCCGCTCCATTCGGCCAGGCGCCGCTGGTACAGCCAGATGCTGTGGCGCGCGCTGCGGCCGAACAGGAAGAAGTACAACACGATGACGTACAGCAGCGGGGTCAATACCCGGCGCCCGAGCACGCGCACGCCGACGGCGGTGAGCTTCATCAGCCAGAAACTGCCGCGCTCCTCGTGCTCGGCCCAGTGTTGCTTGTCCTGTTGCGCTGTCATGCCTGCCACCGTCGCCAGAGGATCATGGGGGCGCGCAGCAACATGCCGAAGAACAGCCGGGTGTGCATGCTGGAAATCAGCGCGTTGTCGTGGAACAGCCGGAAGTGCGACAGGCCGTCCTGGGGGTAGTGGACCTGGGTCGGCAGCCAGCACATCGGCTGGTTGCGCCAGGACAGGCGCACGAGGATTTCCGGGTCGAAGTCCATGCGCTTGCCGAGCTTCACCGAGTCGATCAGGGCCAGGACCGGCGGCAGCGGGTAGACCCGGAAGCCGCACATGGAGTCGCGGATCTTGAGCGACAGGCTGTTGATCCAGACCCAGACGTGGGTCAGGTAGCGGGCGTACAGGCGGCCCTTGGGCACGCTGGCGTCGTACTGTGGATAACCACAGATCAGGGCGTCGGGGTGGGTCCGCGAATGGTCGATGAAGGCTTCGACGTCCCGCAGGTCGTGCTGGCCGTCGGCGTCTACCTGCAGGGCGTGGCTGAAGCCCAGGCGCGACGCTTCGCGCAGCCCGGCCATGACCGCGCCGCCCTTGCCCTGGTTGACGGCGAGCTTGACCAGGAACACCTGCTCGCGCTCGGCCAACTGCTCCAGCACGGCGGCGCAGGCCGGGCTGCTGGCGTCGTCCACCAGCACGCAGGGCAGGCCGCTGGCGAGCAGGGCGTCGACCACCGCCGGCACGGCGGTTTCATGGTTGTAGACCGGGATCACGGCGCAGGGGTTATGCATGGGCGGTATCTCCCAGGCGTGCGCTGCGCTCGCAACGGGCCCATAACTTATCCACAGGTGTTCTCCAGCAGGATGCGGCCGCTGGAACAGGCGGCGGTGTCATTGCGGTAGACAAAATAGAGTTTGCCGCGTTCGTGATCGAAGCGCAGGTGTAATTGCACCTGATCGCCAGGCCGTACCAGTTGCTGGAACTTCAGCACTTCCATACCGGCAAAGCGGCCCGGCAGCTCGAACAACTGCTTGCCCAGCGCCAGGGCCCAGTCCACCTGCACCACGCCCGGCAGCACCGGGGCCCGGGGGAAGTGGCCGCTGAAACAGGCCAGGTCCGGGGGGACCATCAGTTGCAGGTTCCATTCGCCATTGACCTCCTGCTGTTCCAGTACCTCAGGCGCCTGTGGGCGCGGGGCCAGCAGCAGGGCGTCGATCTCGGCCTGGGGCAGCTTGCCCTGGCTGTTCAGCGGCAACTGCCGCAGCAGGCGCCAGCGGCGGGGCAGCGCCAGGGCCTCGCAATGCTGGCTCAAGTGCTGGCGCAGCGCCTGGGTGAGTGCCCGGCGCCCCTGGTTGCGCAACGCAAACAGGCCTTGCTTGCTGAGGACCAGTAGCGCGCCAAGGGAGGCGCGGTTTTCCCGGACCACCCCAAGGCGGGCTTCGGCGACCCAGGCATGTTCGACCAGGGCCTGTTCCAGCATTGGCAGGGAAATGCGTTTTTCTTCCAGCTTGACGATCCGGTCCAGGCGCCCGAGCAGCTCGAAACGCCCGTCGGCGGCGATGCGCGCGGCATCGGCGGTGTGTTCGACATGCCCGGCCGGCAGGTAGGGCGAGGCAATCAGCAGGGCGCCGTCCGGGTCCTGGCTCAGTTCGACGCCGGCGAAGGCTTGCCACAGGTCGTCGCCCTGGCGCCAGGCGATGCCGCCGGTTTCCGAGCTGCCGAGGATTTCCGTCGGCCATTGCCCCAGGCGCCGCCGCAGGCTCTGCGCGGCGTCGGCGGGCAGCGCGCCGCCGGAGGAAAACACCCGGCGTACCGGGCTCAGGGCCGGCCAGTCGAGGTTGTCGCCCATGCGCTTGAGCAATGCCGGGCTGGCGACCCAGGCAAAGACCGGGTGCTGGCGGCTGGCGCGTTGCAGGTCTGCCGGGAACGGCAGCTGCCGACGTACGAAAGTACGTCCGGCGCACAGCGGCCAGAGCACGCGGAACAGCAGGCCGTAGATATGTTGGGTGGAGACGCTGCCGATGATGCAGGCCTGGCCCAGCCCCTCGCCCCACAGCTGTTCCAGGGCTTCGACCTCGTTGGCCAGCTGGCGCAGGGATTTGTCGATGCGCTTGGGCTCGCCGCTGGAACCGGAGGTGCACAGGCTCAGGCGGCAGGTGTCGAGGTCGAGTTCGGCGGCGGGCAAGGGCGGTAGGTCGAAGTCGGCCAGGTGGGCGTCCCCTGGCTGGTCGGTCAGCCACAGGTCGACTTCCGTCGACCAGCGTTGCCGGGTCTGGGGTTGCAGGTCGGCGGGCAGCAGCACGCCGACCCCGGCGCGCCAGGCGCCGAGCAGGGCGACCGCCAGCTCGGCGGCATCTTCCAGGTACAGCGCCAGGCGCTGTACGCCCCTGGCCCGCAAGCCCGCGGCCAGGCTCAGAGCCTGGTGCTGCAGCTGGCTGTGATCGAGTGCCGGCTCGTGGGTGACGATCCGTTCCGGCAGTGACTTGAGCAACAGTTGCTCAAGCTTTATCCAATTCATGCGCGGCCTCGTACGCGTTGTCGTAACAACCATTCAATGGCAAACAGCAAACCCATCAAGCCATAGGCGATCAGGCCGTTGTACAGCGTCCACCAGCTCAGCGGCGCCCACAGGGTCAGGGCCGCGGCCAGCAATCCGTTACAGAGGAAAAACACACTCCAGGCAATGGTCACCTGGCGGGTGTAGCGAACCGCCTTTTCCGGCAGTTCCGGCTCGCTCAGGCGGGCCAGGCGCTCGGCCATCGGTGGGCCGTATTTCAGGCTCAGGCCGAACAGCGCGAGCATGAAGCTGCTGATCAGCACCGGGTACCAGCGCAACAACAATGGGCTGTCGAACAGCGCCAGCAACAGGCAGAACACCATGGCGGCGCCAGCCATCCACAGGCTGCCGGGGCGCCGCTAGCCGGTCAGGGCCCGGGCCAGCCACAGGCCGCCGAGCAACAGGCCGAACTGCCACGGAGCGAAATGCTCCATGCCGAAATACACCGCAAAGGGATACAACAGGCCCGCTAGCAGCAGGCCAAGGCCGATCAGGCGGCTCATGCGGCCGGCTGGACCAGGCGGTAGACCGCTTCGACCACGTCGTTGACGGTGCGCACCGACTTGAACTCATCGGCGGCGATTTTCTTGCCGGTCTGGCGCTTGATGTGGTCGATCAGGTCGACGGCGTCGATGCTGTCGATTTCCAGGTCCTGGTACAGGTTGGACTCCAGGCTCACCCGGGCCGGTTCCAGTTCGAAGAGTTCCACCAGAGCATCACGCAGGGTGTTGAAGATGTCGTCACGAGTTTGCATGGTCCGGTCTCAAGCTGGCTGTTTTGCGGTGACGAACGCCGCAAGGCTCGCCACGTTGGAGAAGTGGTTGCGGGTGTCTTTGGCGTCGGCGTCGATCTTGATGCCGTAGCGTTTCTGGATGGCCAGGCCCAGCTCCAGGGCGTCGACCGAATCCAGGCCCAGGCCTTCGCCGAAGAGCGTCAACTCGTCGCCGATGTCTTGCACGCTGATGTCCTCGAGGCCCAGGGCGTCGATGATCAGCATTTTAATTTCCTGATGCAGATCGCTCATCTTCGGCGAGCTCCTTAATGAAGTAGTGATGCAAATGATCGTTGAGCTTGCGCGAGGCCTGTGGTGCAGGGCCTTGGACGGCAAAGGCGCACGGGTCTATATCGGCTCCCACGCGAAAACTGAAGTGCACGCGGCGCGGCGGGATGCGATACCAAGGTTCGGCCTTGGTCAGGGTGGTCGGGCTGACCTTGATGACCACCGGGGTAATGATTCTCGCACCCCGCAGGGCGATTGCCGCGGCCCCCCGATGAAAGGCCGGCGCCTCGCCCGGCCGGGTGCGGGTGCCTTCGGGGAAGATCACCAGGGTTTGGCCGTTGCGCAGGGCTTCGCTGGCGGCGTCGAGCATGTTCATGCTGCCATCGTTGCTGATGTACCCGGCGTCGCGGATCGGGTTACGGGTAAAAGGGTTCTGCCACAGGCTTTGCTTGACCACACAGTTGGTATGGCGCACCAGGCCGATGAGGAACACCACGTCGATCAGCGATGGGTGGTTGGCGAGGATCATTTGCCCGGGGCGGCCGAGCTGTTCCGCGCCGGTGACTTCATAGGTCAGCACGCCGCAGCGGGCCATGAAACGGATGAAAAACCAGAACAGTCGGCCGATGGTGCGGCGCGCCCGCTGGCGGTGGGCCTCGGCGTCGCCGGGCAGGCAGGCGAGCAGGGGGAAAACCACCAGGCGCAGGCACAGGCCGCCCAGGCCGAACAAGGCAAAGCTCATGGCAGTGGCGAACAGCCGCCAGTAATAGGCGTCGCGGGGCTTTGGGCTTACAGGTTGCGTTGCCAGTCCCATACACGGTCCTTCCAGGCATGTTGGCAGGAGGTCTTCTCGCTGAGCAGGGTACGCAAGAGATTCAGGGCATGGGGCCAGTCGGCGCGGGGTATTTCTCCGGAAGCGGTATCGAGGGTCAGTCGCCACTCTTGGCCGGGGGTCAGCAGCAGGCCCACCGCATAGGGGAACGGCACGTCGTCGATCCAGGTGGCATAGGCCTCGGGCGGCTGTTCTTCGGTGATCACCAGCAGCACCGCTGGCGCGCCTTCCTCCAGCAGCGCCGCGGCTTCCAGCATGCCGTGTTCAAGGCCGTCGCCAGCAGCGGCGAGGGCGGTCATTTCGCTGGTTTCGCCGCGCATGATCGACCACAGGCCGATCACGGCGTTGTGCACCGAGAGGCTGAACTGGGTCGGGGACAAGGGCTGGTCGGCCGCGAGGTCGCAGAGGATGTCGAAGGTCCGTGGCGTTTCGCCGTGCCGGGAAACAAAGACCAGGGGGAGCTGTTCCAGGCCTTCGGCCAGGGGCCAGCCCACGCTGAACGCCATGCGGGCCAGACGGCTGAGGCGCCGGCGCTGCATGGCGGGCAGGAACGACACATCGGGAGCCGCATCGCTGCGCTCGAGCACGACCGGTTGTCGGCTCCAGGCCTGCCAATCGTCCACGCTTTCGAGCCCAGGGGCCCACGCGCGCCATTGGGCGATGTTGAAATTGATCACTTGAAGTTCATCCCGCCCCTGCGGGCTTGCTTGACGTGTCAGGCGTCTGGGTCGTGACTCACCCTGCATGGAACACAGCCGAGTGGGACATATTATCGCGGTGTGACTGGCTTGTAGCAAACACTGGTTATGTTTTGCTCAGTTGAAATGACAAGTTTGGCAGGAAAAAAGATGTCATTTGGCTATTGCTGGGCGAGGTGGGTCGCAAGCACGGAAATGTTCTCCGGCGCCTGGCTGTTGCCTGGCCATCGGCCGTGACTTGGCAGTCCGCCGTCGGCAAGGTAGCGAAGCAGCGCTGCTCGCTACTACACTCGGTCATCTTTGATGCAGGGAGGTTTCGACATGCGGCGCGTGGTGTTCAATCAGAAAGGCGGGGTCGGCAAGTCCAGCATTGCCTGCAACCTGGCAGCCGTGAGCGCCAGCGAGGGCTATCGCACCCTGCTGGTGGACCTGGATGCCCAGGCCAACTCCACTCAATACCTCACCGGCCTGACCGGCGGCGACATCCCGATGGGGATCGCCGATTTCTTCAAGCAGACCCTGTCCTCCGGGCCGTTCTCGAAAAAGAACCAGGTCGATATCTACGAAACGCCCTTCGACAACCTGCATGTGGTGACGGCCACCGCCGAGCTGGCGGACCTGCAGCCCAAGCTCGAGGCGAAGCACAAGATCAACAAGCTGCGCAAACTGCTGGACGAGCTGGCCGAGGACTACGACCGGATCTACCTGGACACCCCGCCGGCCCTGAATTTCTACGCGGTTTCGGCATTGATCGCCGCCGATCGGGTGTTGATCCCCTTCGACTGCGACAGCTTTTCCCGTCAGGCCCTGTACGGCCTGCTGGCGGAAATCGAAGAGCTGAAGGACGACCACAACGAGGAGTTGCAGGTCGAGGGCATAGTGGTCAACCAGTTCCAGGCCCGTGCCAGCCTGCCCCAGCAAATGCTCGACGAACTGATCGCCGAAGGCCTGCCGGTATTGCCGGTGTACCTGGCCAGTTCGGTGCGGATGCGCGAGTCTCACCAGGCCAGCCTGCCGCTGATCCACCTCGATCCCCGGCACAAGCTGACCCAGCAGTTCGTCGATCTGCACAACCTGCTGGAAAACGCCTGACCCCTTTTTTGTGGGAGCGAGGCTTGTCCGCGATAGCGATCTGACAGCTGACGACGATGTTGAATGTCAGGCCCCCATCGTGGGCAAGCCTCGCTCCTACAGTTTTCGGCGATGCCCCTCAGATACCCTGGCTACGCAGCCAGCTCAGCAACTGCGGCAGCGGAAAAGCGCCGCTCTGGCGCGCCACTTCCCGGCCGTTCTTGAACAGGATCAGGCTCGGAATCGAGCGGATGCCCAGCTGCGCCGACAATTGTTGATTGGCCTCGCTGTCGAGCTTGGCCAGCCGGCACTTGCCCGCCAGTTGCGCGGCCGCCTGCTGGAAAACCGGTGCGAAGGATTTGCACGGCCCGCACCAGTCCGCCCAGACATCCACCAGCAGCGGCAGATCGCCCTTGATCTGGCTGGCGTAGTCGCCTTGTTTCAGCTCGAAGGGCTGGCTCAACAGCACCTGGCCCTTGCAGCGGCCGCATTTGGGTGCATCGCCCAGGCGCTCGGCGGGGATGCGATTCAAACCGTTGCAATGGGGGCAGGGGATCAACAGGGGATCGGACATGGGAGGGCTCCAGAAGGGTGGGCGATGGGCGTTATCTGGAGTCTGGTGCCGGGTTTATCAAGCGCGTGGCGGGCTTGTCGCATTCCTTCATACATCTTTGGGCGGTGTGGCCTCGGGCGAATCTAGGCTGAAACGGAGCCGTGGGTTTGCGCCGTTGGTCTGTTTGCGCGCATAGCAACTTGCTATGGAGCGCCGCCAACACTACCGTCTATAGCAATATGCGATAGGGACATTGCATGCATATCATCACCGCCAAACGAATCTGGGAGGCCAAGGATCGCTGGCCGCAATCGGCCAGTGCGCTGGATACCTGGTACAGAAAAATCAAAGGCCTCAATCCGGCCGACTTTGCAGCCATCAAGGCAGTGTTTCCAGCCACGGACAAAGTGGGGGCGTTTCACGTTTTCGACGTTGGCGGCAATAAGTTATGCATCATCACCGTGGTGCGTTATGAGGTACGACGCCTCTATATCAGGCACGTACTGGACCATCGTGAATACGACAAGGGCAGGTGGAAGGAGGAACCCATATGAATGTTCTGGTGAGGCAGGCGGCGGAGCATTGGCATTTCGTGGCGCCGTTGTTGCGCAAACCCAAGACCGAGGCCGATTACGATGAATTGGTCCGGGCGCTGGATGAGCTGCTGGATCTCATGGGAGAGGACGAGAATCATCCGGTGACTTCGCTGGTGGACATCATTGGTGACTGGATCGAAGCCTATGACGAAGAACATCGGCCAATGCCGGTGGCCAGTGGCGTAGACGTATTGCGTTCCTTCATGCGCGAAAACGGCCTGACCCAGAGCGACCTGCCCGGCGTCGGCGCGCAGTCGGTGGTCTCGGAGATCCTGAGCGGCAAGCGCCAGCTCAACCTGCGGCAGATCCGCTGGTTGGCCGAACGCTTTGGTGTTTCGGTGGAAACCTTTATCTGAGGGGGCTCAGGCGCGCTTGTTGACTACCTGGTTTTCCCTCGTTGGCTCAGTGGCAAGCACTGGGTTGTCATTGTCCGGCTCCAGAAAAGCTCCCCATTTGGCGCTGGTCTTGACCAGGCAATAGCTGTCGTTGCAACTGAGAATGACCCCGACTCGCTTGCAGAACACCACCTCGACGACGTTTTCGGTGGCACAGCATTGGCGAATGGAGTCCAGGGCCATGAAGACCTCGGCGCCCTGGATCGAAAAGTGTTCCTCCACACCGGGATACATGGCATATCCCCAATCCACTAGCGGGCCGCGCAATTGATAGACCGCGGCCTGGGCACCCTTGGCGTGGGCGAGTTTGTTCAAGGGCAGCCGTGTGACCCCGGCCAAGGCGACGAGGGCTTTGGCCGGGCCGCCGAGAAACGCCAGCGCAGCGCGTTCGTCATCGCTGAGTTGGCGTGTGGGAGTCAGCTCAGCCATGACTTTTCGGGTGGACCGGGCGGATGCGTAGAAATTCCAGGCAATGGGCAAGACTCGCCAGAGAACCATCAGGCAGAATCCTAGGACCATCAGGCCTTCGAAATTACTTTTACTCATTTAGGGGGGCGATTTTCTTAGTGGGACAAAGGCTGTTGTCTCAGGACGAGCAGCTGATTTCCAGGTGCTTGCCCCATTCCGGTGGCCGCTCGGCGTAGCGCTCCATGCCGGCCTGCTGCTCGAACGGCCTGCTCAGCACCGCATGCAGCTGGCGCACCTCGGAGTAGTCCCCGCGCTCGGCGGCGTCGATGGCGTTCTGCGCCAGGTAGTTGCGCAGGATGTAGAGCGGGTTGACCCCATGCATGCGGGCACGGCGCTGGTCCTGGCCGTCGTCCTGCTCGCGGCCGACGCGGGCCTGGTACAGCTCGGCCCAGTCATCGAAGCCCTGGCGGTCGACGAAGTCGTCGCGCAGGCGGGCCACGGCCAGTTCCGCAGGCTCATCCCCCAGGCGGCGGAAGAACAGGCTGTAATCCACGCCGCTGCCCTGCATCAGTTGCAGCAGGCGCTCCACCAGTTTCTGGTCCTGGTCTTCGGCGCTGGTCAGGCCGAGGCGGCGGCGCATCAGGTCCAGGTAATGGGCCTGGAACAGCGGTAGGAACAGGCCGAGGGTTTCGCGCAGGGCCTCGACGCTGATGAACGGCGTCAGCGCCTGCGCCAGGGCGCTGAGGTTCCACTGGGCGATAGGCACCTGATTGCTGAACGAGTAGCGCCCCTGGTCATCGGAATGGTTGCAGATGAAGTGCGCGTCGAAGTCGTCGAGGAAGGCGAACGGCCCGAAGTCGAAGGTGATGCCCAGGAGCGACATGTTGTCGGTGTTCATCACCCCATGGCAGAAACCGTAGGCCTGCCATTTGGCGATCAGTTCGGCGTTGCGCTCCACCACTTCGCGGAACATCGTCAGGTAGGGTTCCGGCTGCTCCAGGCATTCGGGGAAGTGCATGGCCAGCACATGCTCGCCCAGCTGTTTCTGCTGCTCGGGGCGTTTTGTGTAATAGAAGTATTCGAAGTGGCCGAAGCGCACGTGGCTCGGCGCCATGCGCAGCAGCATCGCCGCGCGCTCCTGTTTCTCGCGCCAGACCGGGGTGTCGGAGCCGATCACGCACAGCGCCCGGGTGGTCGGAATGCCCAGTGCGTGTAGCGCCTCGGAGGCGAGGAATTCGCGGATCGACGAACGCAGCACCGCGCGGCCATCGCCCATGCGCGAGTAGGGGGTCTGGCCGGCCCCCTTGAGGTGCAGGTCCCAGTGCTCGCCGGCGGCGTTGTACACCTCGCCCAGCAGCAGCCCGCGGCCGTCGCCCAACTGGGGGTTGTAGGAACCGAACTGATGCCCGGAATAGACCATCGCCCGCGGCTCTGCTTCGGCCCACAGCTTGTGCCCGCCGAACAGCTCGGCGAACACCGGGCTTTCAGCGACTTCGGGGTCCAGGTCCAGCAGCGCCATGGCTGCCGGACTGGCCACCACCAGGCGGGGATGGTCGATCGGCTCGGGCAGCACATGGGTTGAGAACGCGTCGCCCAGGCGGGCGAAACGATTGTCGAAGGTCAGTTCGTCGAGGGCTTTCAACGGCCATCTCCAGCAGAATGTCCGAGCATTCTGCTAGGGGTAGCGCCCTTAGTCGAGCCTGGTGGGCAGTGGGTCCTGCGGCGGTTTGCCGTCGGACGGCGGCACTGGGGTCTTCTCCGGCCCGATGGGCACCATCTTGTACTCCTGGCCGTGGAGGTTCTTCAGGTAGACCTCCATCTGGCGGAACGAGATGTTGATGTTCTGCTTCTTGAACTCGCGGTTGATGAAGCGGTTGACCTCGTCGATCACCGGGTTGCGGTCGCCCAGTTCGCGCACGTGCATGCGCAATTCATGGTCGAGGGTGCTTTCGCCGAAGTTGAGGAAGTACACATGCGGCTCGGGTTCTTTCAGTACCCGCGGGTTCTCCCGGGCGGCCTTGAGCAGCAATTCCTTGACCAGGTCCAGGTCCGAGCCGTAGTCGACGCCGAGCTTGAGGGTCACCCGGGTGATGGTGTCGGTCAGCGACCAGTTGATCAGTTGCCCGGTGATGAACGTCTGGTTCGGGACAATGATGTCCTTGCGGTCGAAGTCGGTGATGGTGGTGGCGCGGATACGGATCTTGCTCACTGTGCCCGACAGGGCGCCGATGGTGATGGTGTCGCCGATCCGTACCGGACGCTCGAACAGAATGATGATGCCGGAGATGAAGTTGGCGAAGATCGCCTGCATGCCGAAGCCGAGGCCCACCGACAGCGCCGCCACCAGCCATTGCAGCTTGTCCCAGCTAACGCCGAGGGTCGACAGGGTGGAGACGAAGCCGACGCCGGCGATCACGTAGGACAGCAGGGTGGTGGTCGCGTAGGCACTGCCCTGGGCCAGGTTCAGCTTGGACAGCACCAGCACTTCCAGCAGGCCGGGCAGGTTGCGCGCCAGGGCGAAGGTGATGCCGACAATGATCAGCGCGCCCAGCATGTCGCCGATGCTGATGGGCACCATGCTCATGTTGGCGCCGGTGCCGCTGGTGTATTCGTAGAGGGTGACGTTGTCCAGGTAGGAGAAGACCGTGATCAGGTCCGACCAGGCCCAGTACAGCGCGGCGATGAAACTACCCAGCAAGGCCAGGCGGATCAGGCGCAGGGACTGTTCGTTGACCTTCTCGATATCCATGGTCGGCTCTTCGACCACCGCTTCGCCGTCTCCGGACTCCCGGGCGGCCTGGCGCTTGCTTAGGGCGCGCTGGTAGGCCAGGCGCCGTGCGGCCACGGCCAGGCCGCGGACGAAGGTGGCTTCGATCACCAGCCAGAGCATCAGCAGATACAGGGTGTTGATCAGGCGGTCGCTGAGCTTCAGCGCGGTGTAGTAGTAGCCGAAGCACACCGCGACGAACAGGGCGACCGGCAGCACGGTGAACAGCACCGCCACGGCCTTGCGGAACAGCGAGGCATTCTCGTGCGTCGGGCTGCTCAGCAGCAGGCGGCTGAGCAGCCAGGTCATCAGGGCGTAGCAGGTCAGCACCACGCCGATGCCGAGCACGTCGTCGGCCAGCGCCGCCGGTTGATGTTCGGCGACGGCCACCACGGCCACCAGCGCCAGGACCACCAGCCCGAGGCGGCGCACCCAGCCCTGGAGGAATTCGACCTGGGGTTTCTCCCAGCGGAAGTGCAGTTCGGCCACGCCGCCCGGGGCGAGGATCCGGTAGGCGGTGTAGAACACCAGCCAGGCCTGGGCCATCTGCAGCAGCGCGGCGCCGAGGTTGGCGTTCTGGCCGCGGGCGTCGATCTGCAGGGCCAGGCCGCACAGCGCCAGGCCCAGGGAGACCGGCAGCGCCAGCAGGATATTGACCAGGATCGCCTGCGGCGTGTGCCACTGGCTGTCGCGCTTGAAGTGGCCGATGTCCTGGTGAAGCTTGTTCAGGCGCCGGTACAGCTGCTTGCGCCGCCACAGCAAAGCCGCGATCAGCAGTAGCAAGGGCAGGAACAGCAGCGGCCGTTGCGCCAGGCCGTCGGCCAGTTCGCTCAGGCTGGACGACCAGGGTAGGCTGACCACCTGTTTTTCCAGGCGCAGCGGTACCGCTTGCAACCATTCGAGGTCCAGCGGCTTGTTGCTGGGAATCCAGAACATCTGCTCGTCGAGGGTCGCGCGCAGGCTCTGGGAGGTGCTCAACAGTTGTTTCTGATTGAGCTGCAGGGTGATGGATTCGTTGAGCAGCGCGCTCAGCTCGCGGCTCAGGCGCTCCAGCAGGTCGGCACGGGTGACGGCCAGGTCCAGCAGGGTCTTGCGCAGCTGCGGCGTGACCTGCTCGGATGGCTGGGAGGCCAGCAGGTTGTCGACGTAGCTGCTGGGGCTGGTGATCAGTTCGCGCTGCTGGTTGACCTCGAACTGGTACAGGCGGATGTCGGCGATCTGGTCGGCCAGGTCGCGGTCGAGCCGCAGGTGGGGCAGCGCCTGCTTCTGCTTGTAGAGGATCTTCGACAGCAACAGGCTGCCCTTGAGCACGTTGATCTGCTCGTCCAGGGTGGCGTCGCTCTGGGTCACGCTGTCGAGTTGCTGCTTGGTTTGCAGGTTCTGCTGGGTCAGCTCGTTGAGGCGGTCGGTGCTTTTGAGCAGGTAGTCGGAGAGCTTCAGGTTGGCTGCGCTTTCGCTGGCCAGCAGGCTGCTGCTCCCGGCCTTCTGCGCTTCGATGGATTGCTGGGTGACGGTTTGCTGGGACTGGGCCAGGCGCTTCTGGTTGATCAGGGTCTGCAGGTCCTGGATTTCCTGCTCCAGGCGGGCGGTCTTTTCCATCAGCAGATCGTGCTGGCTGTTGCCCAGGTCCTGCAGCTGGCTGTTGCCGGCCAGTTCCTGGCGGCGCAACGGGATCAGCGCATTGATGGCCGCCAGTTCGGCGTTGAGCTGGTTGCGCTGGTCGGCGTTGATGGGCTTGCCGGCGTCCTTGCCGATCTTGAGGATCGTGTTGATCTGCTGGGTGCGGGTCTGGCTGCTGCTGATCTCGGCCTGGGCCCGTTCGGGGCGGGTCTGCGCGGTAATGGCCAGGCTGTTGGCCTCGGCCAGCGCCTTCTGCATGTCGCCCTGCTGCGTGGTGCGTTCGGTCAGCAGCTGTTCGAGCTGCGACACCGGCAGGTTGGCGTAGCGCTGGGCCACCGGTACCACTTTGGTGGCTTTCAGGCGGGTCAGCTCGCGCTGGTTCTCGCCGGTCTGGCGCGGGGCATTGTTCAGCTGCTGCTTGAGATCGCTCAGGCGCTGCTCGTAGTCCTGCTTGCTCGACAGTTGGGTGAGGGTCTGCTGCAGCACCGCTTGCAGGGCCTTCTGATCGGCTTCCGGCAATTTGCGCTCGGCGATTTTATCCAGGCTCTGCTGGACGGACTCGGCGCTGGGCGGCTCGGCCGCTTGCAATGGGCCGACAGAAAGACTCAAGCCCAGCAGGGCGGTGGCGAAAAGGGTGCGCAGGGTTGGCATAGAGACTGGTCGAGCTGGATGAGAAGTGGGCAGTTTAGAGGAAGAGACCGGGGCCGGGGCGACTTCCTTCGGGGAATCTGACGCCCACTTTGCTGATCTTGTTCCCGTCCATCACGGCAACCGTCCAGATGGTGTTGTTCCATTCCACCTGGTCGCCGACCACTGGGGCACCGCCTACTTTATGGGCAATGAAGTGGCTCAGCGGCATGTCCGGATCGACCCCTTCGAGCTGGAGCCCGTAGAGCGCCGAAACCGCGCCCAGCTGGGCGTCGCCTTCGAGTACGAAGTCGCCGAAGAAGCGCAGGTCCAGGCCCCGTTGCGGTGCCTGGCTGAAGAGTTTTCCAAGGGCCGCCAGGTTGTGTTCATGGCCGATCACACACAACAGATCGTCGGCTTCCAGCACGGTACTACCCGACGGATGGAGCAGTTGCTGGCCGCGAAACAGGGCGGCGATCCGGGTGCCTTCGGGCATTTTCAGCTCGCGCAGCGCCGCGCCGATGCACCATTTTTCCGCGCCGAGGCGATAGACGAACAACTCCCATTCGCTGGTGACATGCACTTCCAGGGCGGCGCGGGAGATCGGCGCCGGCTCCGGCGGCACCGTGACCTTCAGCAGCTTGGCGACCCACGGCAGGCTGGTGCCCTGCACCAGCAGTGACACCAGCACGATGAAGAAGGCCAGGTTGAAGTACAGCTGGGCCTCGGGCAGCCCGGCCATCAGCGGGAACACTGCCAGGATGATCGGTACCGCGCCGCGCAGGCCGACCCAGGAAATGAACGCTTTCTCGCGCCCGTGGAAGGCCTTGAACGGCAACAGGCCGACCATCACCGACAGCGGGCGGGCGAACAGGATCATCCACAGCGCCAGGCCCAGCGCGGGCAAGGCGATGGGCAGCAGGTCATGGGGCGTGACCAGCAGGCCGAGCACCAGGAACATGCCGATCTGCGACAGCCAGGCCATGCCGTCGAGCATGTGCAGGATGCCGTGCCGGCTGCGCACCGGGCGGTTGCCGATCACCAGGCCGCACAGGTAAACCGCCAGGAAACCGCTGCCATGCAGGGCGTTGGTCAGGGCGAAGACCACCAGGCCGCCGGCGATCACCAGGATCGGGTACAGGCCGGTGGCCAGGTTGATGCGGTTCACCAGTTGCAACATCAACCAGCCACCGCCCAGGCCGATCAGGCCACCGATGCCGAACTCGCGCAGCAGATGCCCCAGCAGGCTCCAGTGCAGCCCGGTCTGGTCGCTGGCGATCATGTCGATCAGGGTCACGGTGAGGAACACCGCCATCGGGTCGTTACTGCCCGACTCGATCTCCAGGCTGGCGGTAACCCGTTCGTTCAGGCCTTTGCCGCCCAGCAGCGAGAACACCGCCGCGGCGTCGGTGGAGCCGACGATGGCGCCGATCAGCAGGCCCTGGATCAGGTTCAGGTCGAACAGCCAGGCGGCGGCCATGCCCGTCAGGCCGGTGGTGATCATCACGCCGACGGTGGCCAGCGACAGGGCGGGCCACAAGGCCACGCGGAAACTCGAGACCCGGGTGCGCAAGCCACCGTCGAGGAGGATCACCGCGAGGGCGAGGTTGCCCACCAGGTAGGCGGTCGGGTAGTTGTTGAAAATGATGCCACCGCCGTCGACGCCGGCGGCCATGCCCACGGCCAGGATGATCACCAGGATCGGGATACCGAGGCGGGACGAAAGGGAACTCACCAGAATGCTCGCACCTACCAGCAACGCGCCGATCAAGAACAGGCTGTTGATGGTCGTCGCATTCAAAGGCAGTACTCCAGAAGCAGAAAGGCGGGCACAAACTGACCATGCAGTCTGCGTGCCAGCGATTCTAACCTGCTGAAATACGATGCTGTCAAAGAGCTTTTGCGCCTGTTTGCAGGCGGCAGGAAAACGTCGCCTGTCGCCAGCCTCCGGCGGCCTTCATAGTGGTCCGTCGTGGCTGGCGCAGGCGTCGATCAGCGGGATGTTACAGGGCGAATCGCGCCACCATGCCGTTCAGGTCCACGGCCAGGCGCGACAGCTCGTGGCTGGCGTCGCTGGTCTGGTTGGCGCCCGTGGCCGACTGCACCGACAGGTCGCGGATGTTCACCAGGTTGCGGTCGACTTCACGGGCCACCAGCGCCTGTTCCTCGGCGGCGCTGGCGATCACCAGGTTGCGCTCGTTGATTTCGTTGACGGCGTTATTGATGGTCTCCAGGGCTTCGCCGGCGCCCCGGGCGACGCTCAGGGTCGAGCTGGCGCGCTCGGTACTGGTGCGCATCGACTCGACGGCGTGCTCGGTGCCGCTCTGGATGCTGCCGACCATGCGTTCGATTTCGCTGGTGGACTGCTGGGTGCGGTGGGCCAGGGCCCGCACTTCATCGGCGACCACCGCGAAACCGCGCCCGGCATCGCCGGCCCTGGCCGCTTCTATCGCCGCGTTCAAGGCCAGCAGGTTGGTCTGGTCGGCCAGGCCACGGATCACGTCCAGCACCTTGCCGATATCGCGGGACTCCTCGGCCAGTTCGCTGATCTTGTTCGCCGAGCTCTGCACCTCGCTGCTCATCAGCTCTATGGCGCTGACGGTTTCGCGCACCAGGTCGCGGCCTTCGCCGGCCGATTGGGTGGCATCGTTCGAGGCTTCGGCGGTGCTCACGGCATTGCGTGCGACCTCCTCGACGGCGCAGGTCATTTCGTTCACGGCGGTGGCCGCCTGTTCGATTTCGTTGTTCTGCTGGGTCAGGCCGCGGGCGCTTTCGTCGGTGACGCTGTTCAGCTCTTCCGCGGCGGAGGCCAGCTGGCCGGCGGAGCCGGAGATATGCAGCAGGGTCTGGCGCAGTTTTTCCTGCATGGTCGCCATGGCCTGCAAGAGGCGTCCGGGTTCGTCGCGGCCGTTGACCTCGATGGCCTGGGTGAGGTCGCCTTCGGCGATGTATTCCGCGGCGTGCAAGGCATCGGCGATGGGCCGGGTGATGCTGCGGGTCAGCAGCCAGGCGAACACCACGGTCAGGGTGGTGGACAGGATCAGCAGGGCAATCACCAGGTTGGATGCCGAGGAGTATTCATCGGCGGCATGGGCGTTGGCTTCGTTGGAGCGCTGGCTGTTGATCTGCACCAGCAGGTTGAGGACCTTGTTGATCTGCCGCGAGTTGGTCATCAGTTCGTTGTTCAGCATCTGCTGCAGTTCTTCGAGCTGGTTGTTGCGCGACAGTTCTTTCACCCGTTGTTCGAGCTGGCGGTATTCGGCCAGGAGTTTGAGGAACTGCTCGTAGGCCTCGCTTTCCTCCGGGCTGCTGACCAGCTTTTCGTAGGTGCTGCGGGTTTTCTCCACCGCCTGGTTGCCCTGCTCGAGCGACTCGCGGGTCTTGGCCTGCACCTCGGGGCCCCGGTTGACCACCAGGCGATAGGACAGCACCTGCAGCCGCAGCATCTGTTGCGTGAACTCGTCGATGCTCTGGATGCTGGGCATGTTGTCGGTGGTGATGGTGGTGGTCGCTGCGCGGATCTTGCTCATCTGGTTCAGGGCGAAGATGCCCAGGAACAACATCAGGCTGCCGATGAATGCAAAGCCGAGGAACGCCCTCGGTGCGATGTTCATGTTGCGAAGAGACATGGTGGAGGACCTCGAGAATGCGCAATCCATGCCGCGGTGGTTGATAGGCTCCCCTGACCTATCGCGCGCAAAAATGGATTCTTGAAGCCGGGACGAGAGTTTCAGAAAGATCTGATGGGCGACGAAATGTCAGGAACCTGAGGGGGGAATGACAGTCTTTAAAGTTCGCAGGCAAGGTCGCCCGCCAGGTAGCCCGAGGCGTTGCGCCGGGATAAACCTGGCATCGGCGGTGACTTTTCTTTATCGTACGCGCCCTTTGAAAAATGCTCGGAAAATCAAAATGTTGGAAGCATCCCTAAGCCAATTGGAACAGCTTGTCAGTGACCTGGTGCAACAGAACCAGGCGCTGTCGGGTATGAACGAAACCCTGAAAGCGGAACTGGCCCAGGCCAAGGATGAGAACGAAAGCCTGCAACTGAGCCTGATGGAACAGGAAGAGAAGCAAGGCGCTACCGTGGCCCGTATCCAGGCCCTGGTCGAACGCGTCAGCGCCGGTCCTGTCAGCGCATGAGACAGGGTGCCGACGGAGTCAAGGTCGTCTCGATTCTCGGTGAGGACTACTCGATCAAGGCACCGGCCGGGGAAGAGCAGACCCTGCTGGATGCCGCATTGATGTTGAAGGCCACCCTGGCCGAGACCAAGAAGAAATACCCGACGCTGATCGGCGATCGCCTGCTGGTGTTGACGGCGATGAACCTGTGTTCCCAGCAGCTGGAAATGCAGAAGCGCCATCAGCAGGAACTCGACCGTTACCAAGAGCAAGTCAGCGCCACGGTCGAAGTGATCTCCAAGACCATCAGCCAGAACTGATCGGCGTTACCCAGCCGGCAAGGCCGTTGCGGTCGGGTCAAAGGGATGGTTATCGCGGGCAATCGAGCGTGATCGACGTTCGCTTGCCCGCGCTGCTTTCAGCCCGTCAAAACCACGCGTCCTGCATGCCCAGGCAGGTATCGTCCCGCGCTTCCAGCAACGCCAGTTCGTGATGGCAAGCCGGCACTTCCCAGGTCAGGAAGTAGCGCGCCGCCTGCAGCTTGCCCTGGTAGAAATCCAGGTCTGCCACATTGCCTTTGTCCAGGCCCTCCTGCGCGCGGATCGCCTGTTCCAGCCAGCGCCAGCCGATCACCGCATGGCCGAAGGCTTTCAGGTACAGCGCCGAGTTGGCCAGGCTGCTGACCTTGCCCTGGGCCAGGTCGGTGAGCAGGCCGATGGTCACGTCCTGCAGGCGTGCCACCAGCTTTTCCAGGGGGGCGCGCAGCGCCTCGAGGGAGGCGTGGGCCCGGGCCCGTTCGTTGGTCACGGCGATCAGGCGGATCAGTTGCTTGAGGCCCGCGCCGCCGTTCTGCGCCAGCTTGCGCCCCAAAAGGTCCAGCGATTGGATGCCGTGGGTGCCTTCATGGATCGGGTTCAGGCGGTTGTCGCGGTAATACTGTTCCACCGGGTATTCGCGGGTGTAGCCGTGGCCGCCGAGGACCTGGATCGCCAGTTCGTTGGCTTTCAGGCAGAACTCCGAGGGCCAGGATTTGACGATGGGCGTCAACAGGTCCAACAGTTCGTGGGCCTGCTTGCGCTGCTCTTCGGTGGCCAGGGTGCTGGTGTCGTCGAACAGCCGCGCGGCGTACAGGCCCAGGTCGAAAGCGCCTTCGACATAGGCCTTCTGGGTCAGCAGCATGCGCCTGACGTCGGCGTGCTGGATGATCGGCACCGGTGCGGTGTGCGGGTCCTTGTTGTCCGGCAGCCGGCCTTGCGGGCGCTCGCGGGCGTATTCCAGGGAGTACAGGTAGCCGGCGTAGCCGAGCATCACCGCGCCCATGCCGACGCCGATCCGTGCCTCGTTCATCATCTGGAACATGTAGCTCAGGCCGTGATGGGGCTGGCCCACCAGATAGCCGACACACTCGCCGTTATCGCCGAAGTTCAGCGCGGTGGAGGTGGTGCCGCGATACCCCATCTTGTGGAACAGGCCGGCCAGGAGCACATCGTTGCGCTGGCCCAGGGAGCCGTCGGCGTCGACCAGGAACTTGGGCACGATGAACAGCGAGATGCCCTTCACCCCGGGCGGGGCGTCCGGCAGCTTGGCCAGCACCATGTGCACGATGTTCTGGGCCAGCGGGTGATCGCCGCCGGAGATGAAGATCTTGTTGCCCTTGATGCGATAGGTGCCGTCGCCGGCCGGTTCGGCTCGGGTACGGATGTCCGCCAGCGAGGAGCCAGCGTGGGGTTCGGTCAGGGCCATGGTGCCGAAGAAGCGGCCGTCGATCATCGGTTGCAGGAAGCGCTGCTTCTGTTCCTCGCTGCCGAAGCTCTCGATCAGATTGGCCGCGCCCATGGTCAGGAACGGGTAGGCGGAACTGCCGACGTTGGCCGCCTGGAAGTGGGCGAAGCAGGCCTGGGACAACAGCGTCGGCAGCTGCATGCCGCCGGCCTCGAAGCTGCGCGTGGCGTTGAGGAAACCGGCTTCGAGAAAGGCGTCGACCGCGGGTTTCACTTCCGGGATCAGGATTGCCTGGCCGCCCTCATAGCGCGGCTCGTTTTCATCGCCCTTGCGGTTATGCGGGGCGAAGAACTTCTCGGCGATGCTGCGGGCGGTGCCGAGGGCGGCGTCGAAGGTTTCCCGGTTGTGTTCGGCGAACCGCTCGCGCTGGGTCAGGCCCTCGGCATCGAGGACTTCATACAGCTCGAAAGCCAGATTGCGGGAACTGAGCAGCGTCTCGGACATGGCGGCCTACCTGTTTTATCGGGAATGCCGCGAGTCTAGGCGGGTGAATAAAAGCTGAACAGCAAGATTGATGAAAGTGATAAAGGCGCCAAACAGGCGTGGTTACAGGGAATGGGGCTACGGGGATTGTGTCGGGCATGAAAAAGGGCGCCGGTGAGGGCGCCCTTTTCATGTCGCTGACCGACGGCTTAGCCGATGGTCATCAGGCTGGCGTTGCCGCCGGCCGCCGCGGTGTTGACGCTCAGGGCGCGCTCGATTACCAGGCGCTCCAGGGCAATCGCGGTTTCGCCTTGGGACAGGCCGTGCACGCCGACGATGGCGCCGGCACGCTGGGCCACTTGCTGGCAGACCGCGCGCAACTGGTCGGAGTCGCCGTGGTGCAGGACCGCGTCGAACACCACCTCGTCCTTGGTCCAGTCCGCCACGCGGTGGATGCGCGCTTGCACTTCCTTCGGCAGGCGGGCGTAGAGCGCCTTGCCCGGTTCGCCTTCCGGCCAGACCGCCGAGCCGCCCACGGCCAGTACCGCAGCCAGCTGGGTCAGCAGGTCGGCTTCGACTTCCGCCAGGCACAGCACGTGTTCGCGCGGCAGGATGGTGTAGCTGTTGCGTTCGCCGGTCGGGCCGGCCAGGACGCGGCTGACACCGCTCTGGGACTGCGCCGCGAACTGCGTGCACAGGGCGCCGAGGTCCGCCATTTTATTGCTCTGGGCCCAGGCTTGCAGGGCGCCCAGCGGCTTGCTCATGGCATCGCGCAGGCGCACGTCCGGGGCGTTGGCGGCATCGCCACGGGCAAAGGACTGTTCGATGGCGTCGGCCGGACGGGTCGACAGCAGGCGGTACAGGTACAGCGGGCCGCCGGCTTTCGGACCGGTGCCCGACAGGCCTTCGCCGCCGAACGGCTGCACGCCGACCACGGCACCGACGATGTTGCGGTTGACGTAGACGTTACCGGCGTTGACGGTGTCGATCACCTTGGCGATGGTCTCGTCGATGCGGGTGTGCACGCCCAGGGTCAGGCCATAGCCGGAGGCGTTGATCTGCGCGATCAGCTGGTCGATGTCCTTGCGCTTGTAGCGCACCACGTGCAGCACCGGACCGAAGATCTCGCGCTGCAGCTCGTCGAAGCTTTCCAGCTCGATCAGGGTCGGCATGACGAAGGTGCCGCGCTTGATTTCTTCGCCGTCGGCGATCGCCACCTGATACACAGTGCGGCCCTTGTCGCGCATGGCCTGGATGTGTTTCTCGATGCCGGCCTTGGCTTCGGCGTCGATCACCGGGCCGATGTCCACGGCCAGGCGCTCCGGGTTGCCCAGGCGGCTTTCGGCCATGGCGCCCTTGAGCATTTCGATCACGCGGTCGGCGGAGTCTTCCTGCAGGCACAGCACGCGCAGGGCCGAGCAACGCTGGCCGGCGCTGTCGAAGGCCGAGGACACGACATCGATCACCACCTGTTCGGTGAGGGCCGAGGAGTCGACGATCATCGCGTTCTGGCCACCGGTCTCGGCGATCAGCGGGATCGGCCGGCCCTGGGTGTCCAGGCGGCCGGCGACGTTGCGTTGCAGCAGGCGCGCGACCTCGGTGGAACCGGTGAACATCACGCCTTTGACCCGCTCGTCGCCCACCAGGCGGGCACCGACGGTTTCGCCGCGGCCCGGCAGCAGTTGCAGCACGCCTTCCGGAATCCCGGCTTCGAGCATCAGGCGCACGGCTTGCGCGGCCACCAGCGGCGTCTGTTCGGCCGGCTTGGCCAGCACCGGGTTACCGGCGGCCAGCGCGGCGGCGACCTGGCCGCTGAAGATTGCCAGCGGGAAGTTCCACGGGCTGATGCAGACCACCGGGCCCAGCGGGCGGTGCGCGTCGTTGCTGAAATCGTTGCGCGCCTGCACCGCGTAGTAGCGCAGGAAGTCCACGGCCTCGCGCACTTCGGCGATGGCGTTGGCAAAGGTCTTGCCGGCTTCCCGGGCCAGCAGGCCCATCAGCGGCTGGATCTCGCCTTCCATCAGGTCGGCGGCGCGTTCGAGGATCGCGGCGCGTTCGGCCGGCGGCGTGGCCTGCCAGATCGGTGCAGCGTTCAGGGCGCACTGGATGGCGTTGTCGACGTCTTCGACCGTGGCTTCCTGGACATGGCCGACCACATCGCGATGGTCGGACGGGTTCAGCACCGGCGCCGGGGTTTCGCTGCTGGAGGCGCAACCGAGCATCGGCGCGGCTTTCCAGTGGTTGTGGGCGGTGGCCAGCAGGGCGCAGGACAACGACGCCAGGCGGTGTTCGTTGGCCATGTCGATGCCGGCGGAGTTGGCGCGCTCGCTGCCGTACAGGTCGCGCGGCAAGGGAATGCGCGGGTGCGGCAGGCCGAAGCCGCCTTCCAGGGTGGCCATCTGCTCGATCTGGCTGACCGGGTCGGCCACCAGTTCCTGGATGGAGATCGACTGGTCTGCGATGCGGTTGACGAACGAGGTGTTGGCGCCGTTTTCCAACAGGCGGCGTACCAGGTAGGCCAGCAGGGTTTCGTGGGTGCCGACCGGTGCGTACACGCGGCACGGACGGTTCAGCTTGCCCTCGGCGACCTTGCCTACAACCTGTTCGTACAGCGGTTCGCCCATGCCGTGCAGGCACTGGAACTCGTACTGGCCCGGGTAATAGTTCTGACCGGCGATGTGGTAGATGGCCGACAGGGTGTGGGCGTTGTGCGTCGCGAACTGCGGGTAGATGACTTCCGGTACCGACAGCAGCTTGCGGGCGCAGGCGATATAGGAGACGTCGGTGTACACCTTGCGGGTGTAGACCGGATAGCCTTCCAGGCCTTCGACCTGGGCGCGCTTGATCTCGCTGTCCCAGTAGGCGCCTTTCACCAGGCGGATCATCAGGCGGTGACGGCTGCGGCGCGCCAGGTCGATCACGTAGTCGATCACGTACGGGCAACGCTTCTGGTAGGCCTGGATCACGAAGCCGATACCGTTCCAGCCGGTCAGTTGCGGCTCGAAGCACAGGCGCTCCAGCAGGTCCAGGGACAGCTCCAGGCGGTCGGCTTCCTCGGCGTCGATGTTCAGGCCGATGTCGTACTGCTTGGCCAGCAGGGTCAGGGACAGCAGGCGCGGGTACAGCTCGTCCATCACGCGCTCGTACTGGGCGCGGCTGTAACGCGGGTGCAGGGCCGAGAGCTTGATCGAGATGCCCGGGCCTTCATAGATGCCGCGACCGTGGGAGGCCTTGCCGATCGAGTGGATGGCCTGCTCGTAGGACGCCAGGTATTTCTGTGCGTCGTGCTCGGTCAGCGCCGCTTCGCCGAGCATGTCGTAGGAGTAGCGGAAGCCCTTGGCTTCGAACTTGCTGGCCAACGCCAGCAGAATAAAAATGATGCGAGTAATACCCCCCCCTCCAGACACCTGAGCCATCAGATATCACCCTCTTCATCTTCATTAACCCGAT
>NZ_JBNNVU010000081.1:0-24948 GCF_050280705.1 Pseudomonas sp. NPDC089530
AGAACCAGAAACATCAAGCACTCAGCGATGTGCTGCTGTACATCGAGCAGAATTTTCGCGAAAGCATCGACCATCTTCAAAGCTATTGAAAGCGACGGTTTCAAAAGCCTGAAAGAAGGCCAGACCGTTTCCTTCGTGGCTGAGAAAGGCCAAAAGGGTATGCAAGCTGCACAAGTTCGCCCTGAGTAATTTCTCAGCGAGCTAAAAAAACCCCGTCCATGTGACGGGGTTTTTTATGCGCGATACAAAAGCACCGATACGATCAGCCGCAGTTGACCCGCGTGATGACCAGATTGGTATCGGTGTTGAGGTTCAACCGATCGGAGCGGTACTCCAGCGTGATCATGTCATTCGGCTTGAGGACACGGGCGTTCTGCGCCCCGGCACGAGTACGCGCCTGCTCCAGCAACTCAGGCGAGGCTTTTTTGCCAATGGCGAATTCGGCTGCTTTCGCCTCACAGCGGCTATGGCCGCCCTCGGTCACGACCGGATCCTTATCCGGCGAAGAAGTACTGCATCCGGTCAAAACCACTGCAGCCAACAAGGTACCGAACGACGCGAGCTTCCAAGGCATGAAGCCTCCTTTTCAAAAATAAGCAGAGATAGTGCGACAACCACGCTGGCTATTGGTTTCACCAACGAACTGGCCAATGGCCTCTTGGCCGGACAGCAGACAAGTCTGCATCAAGCACGGCCACGCTTTCAGCCAACAATCATGACCGGATATGTACACCCTCAATAAATGTCGATGTAATCGAACGGTGGCTTGGGCCAGTTCTGTTTCAAGGCGTTGAAAATCTGCATCACCCAGACCTCATCGCTGGCCGCCACCCGCCCGACATAACCGGAGCCAGCCGCCCAGGTTTCCAGCCTGAACAACAGGCCATCGGTTTGTGCACCACCAACCACGCCCGACGAGATATAGGCAATGCCCGCCTTGGTCACTCGCAGCTGGGTATGCACATCGTCACTGGCCGACGCCAGCAACTGACGTACCGCCTCGAAGGTCAAGGCGTCAGGGTTGTTCAAATCGATCTGCACACTGGCCCCCATTAAAAACAGACAATGACCAAGTGTCGCACAGCCCTCCCCTCATGCCTAAGTCGGAGTGCGAAAAGCCCACCAAGGTGTTTAACTCTACAAGACCGGAAGCCCTCGACCAGCGCCCGCCCGGTATGACTCTTTCCGAACTTGCGAGACTTCCATGGCCACCGTGACGATCGACGCCGACATCAAAGCCAAATGGCCCGAAGGCCATTGCTCCTATAGCCCTGGAAGCCCCGAAGAGCTGGCGGTCATCGGTATCGACTTGCTGATCAGGGAGCTGGGGACCGAAGCAGCCCAGGCGTTCATCGAGCAGATATTCGAGAAGTACCCCGGCGAGCCCTCGGGCGCACCGGAGACAGAGAAGGCGTAACCCCCGACAGGCTGGCACCTGCCGGGGATCTCACTTATTTCAAGCGAGCAAGGCGCTCGGTCAGCAGATCGAAGAAGCCCTGGGCATCACCGTTCTCCACCCAGAACACGTTCTTTTCCTGTTTCAAACCGTCGTACCAATCGACAATGGTCTGGCCGAAGGTCGGACCGTCGCGGCTGTCGATGACCATGTTGGCCTGGCGCCCGCTGAACAGCTCAGGCTTGAGCAGGTAGGCGATGACGGTCGCATCGTGCACCGGACCGCCAGGGATACCGTAGTGCTCCATGTCACCCTTGACGTACTCGTTGAGGATATCCCCCACCACCTTACTGGCATTGTTGTTCAAGGCCGCGATCTTCTGCAGGCGCGCATCGCTGGTCAGCACTTTGTGGGTAACGTCCAGCGGCAGGTAGGTCAGCTTCACCCCGCTCTTGAGCACCACTTCGGCAGCCTGCGGATCAGCGAACAGGTTGAACTCCGCCACCGGGGTGATATTGCCGCCGTTGAAATGCGCCCCGCCCATGACCACCACTTCCTTGATGCCCTGGGTGATATCCGGCGCCTGGATCAGCGCCAGCGCCAGGTTGGTCTGGGGGCCCAGCATGGCGATGGTGATGCTGTGGGGTTTGGCGGCGCGCAAGGTGTCGATCAGGTAGTTGATCGCACTCCCCTCCGCCAGGCCCTTTTTCGGCTCGTGCACGGTGACCCCGGAGATGCCTTCCTTGCCATGAATATTCTCGGCGTAGATCGGCGTGCGCAGCAGTGGCTTCGGCGCCCCAGCGTACACCGGCACCTCTTCGCGCCCCGCCCACTCCCGGGCCAGACGCGCATTGCGCGAAGTCTTGTCCAGGCGCACGTTGCCGGCCACCGTGGTCAGCGCACGGATCTGCAGTTCTTCCGGCGACGCCAGGGCGAACAGCAACGCCACCACATCATCGGCCCCGGGATCGGTATCGATGATCAGATCGACTTTTTCCGCCGCATGGGCGCTTGTAGCAGTGAACAGGGACACGAGCAGAACACTCCGGATCAGGTGTTGCAGTAGCTGAGCATAGCGGTGCATGAGGCAGTCCTTTGCATGATTTGACTAGAGAAGATGAACGCTCAGAACGTCACTCCGGCGATCAAGGCGATGTTGCAGTAAGGCTGGCACTCCCCCGTCCGGACAATCGCCCGGGCTTGCCGGCTGAGCAGCTTGAACCCGTCGTGGCTCAACAGCTGGCGCTCACCCAGCCCCCCCTCGGCGCTCAGCACTTCGAGCGCGCGCAAGGTCGAGGATTGCTGGTCCAGGCTCTCCTGGGCCAGCACATGGCGTTCCACCTGCATCTCGCACAGCACCACCTGCAAGGTGCTGAGGAAATCCGGAATGCCCTGGGTCAGGGCCAGATCGATCAGTTCAACGCCCGGCGGCACAGGCAGGCCGGCATCGCCGATGACCACGATATCGCCGTGCCCCAGGGAGGCGATCAGTCGCGACAGGGCGACATTGAGCAAGGGTGTCTTTTTCATGCGGGAGAAAACGCCTGGACGTCGGACAGCGTGGGAATGGAAGGCTGCGCCCCTGGCCGGGTCACGGACAACGCCGCCGCGACCTGGCCGAAACGAATCGCCTCGGCCTCACTCTTGCCAGCCGCCAAGGCCGCGGCAAAACCGCCGACGAAGGTATCGCCGGCGGCCGTGGTATCGACCGCCTTGACCTTGGGCGCCGGGAAATGCTCGAAGCTCGTGCCATTGGCGAACAACGAGCCCTGGGCCCCGAGGGTGATGATCACCTTGCCAGCCCCGGCGGCGATCAGCCGGCCGGCGGCGGCTTCGGCGCTCGCCAGGGAGTCCACCGGTAAGCCACTGAGGGCCGCTGCTTCGCTTTCGTTGGGGATCAGATAGTCGATGGCTGTGTACCAGTCCGCCGGCAGCGGACCACTGGCAGGCGCAGGATTGAGGATCACCGTCTTGCCCAGCTCGCGGCTACGCTTGAGGGCATGCCCCACCGTGGCCAGCGGCACTTCGAGCTGGCAGATGATCACATCGGCCGCCTGCAGTACCGGGTCGAAGCCGCTGACGATCTGTGGCGTGAGTTGGCCGTTGCCGCCGGCCACGATCACGATCGCGTTCTGACTGCTGTCGTCCACCACGATCAAGGCGACGCCACTGGAGCCCGGGACGGCGGTGACGGCCTGGCAATCGATCCGTTCGGCGAGCAGCGCCGAGCGCAATTGCTCGCCGTAGGCATCGTCACCGACGCAGCCGACCATCGACACCGCCGCGCCCAGGCGAGCCGCCGCTACCGCCTGGTTTGCCCCTTTGCCCCCGGAGACAGTGGCGAACGACCGGCCGACCAAGGTTTCACCGGCATGTGGCAGACGCTCGGCCCGGGTGACCAGGTCCATGTTGAGGCTGCCTACTACCACTACTTTTGCTGGCATACATCAATACTCATCAATTCGATTCAACGGCGCTCGGCGAAAGTGCCGGCCGCTGGCGCCGTGGATTCGCGCAGGACAATGTTCGGCGTGACGATCCGCTGGTCGGTCGCCAACCCGGGGGTGGCGATGCGGCGCAGCAACAGCTCCGCCGCCTGCTCGCCCAGCTGCAGGATCGACTGACCGACCGTGGTCAACGCCGGGTAGACATAACGACTCATCTGGATATCGTCGAAGCCGATCACCGACAGCTCGCCCGGCACGCGGATATTGCGCTCCGCCGCTGCTCGCAGCACGCCGATGCCCATCATGTCGTTGCCGGCGAAAATCGCGCTCGGCGGGTTGTGCGCCAACAGCCGGGCCGCCGCCTGATAACCGCCAGTACTGGTGAAATCGCTCTGCAGGATGCGCTCCGCAGGCACCTCCACGCCGGCTTCATGCAACGCCCGCTGAAACCCCGCCAGACGCAATTGCGCCACGCTGGTGTAGTCCGGACCGCCAATGCAGGCGATATCGCGATGGCCCAATTCGAGCAGATGGCGGGTCGCCAGATACGCGCCGTATTCGTGATCGATGCGCACCAGGTCCGCATCCACCCCTTCCAGCCCGCGGTCGACTATCACCATGGGCGTGCGCACCGCGGCCAGGCCCTTGGCCAGCCCACCGTCGCCACCAGCCGAAGTCACGATCAGGCCGTCGATGCGTTTTTCCAGCAGCACCCGCAGGTAGCTGCGCTGCTTTTCCGGGTTGTCATCGGAGTTGCAGAGAATCACGCAGTAGCCGTTGCGCTCGCAATAATCCTCGATCCCCCGGGCCAGTTCGGCGAAATACGGGTTGAGGCTATTGGGCACCAGCAGACCGATGGTCGCCGTGGTCTTGGCTTTCAACGAACGCGCCACGGCGCTGGGCACGTAGTCGAGCTGCTGGATCGCCGCTTCGACCTTGACCCGCACTTCCTCGCTGACCGGACGCGTCTTGTTCAGCACATGGGACACCGTGGTGTAGGAAATCCCCGCGAGGGCCGCCACATCTTTGATCGTTGCCATGACTCAGCTCCGCCGGCTTGCGCGCTGGCTGCGATAGGTATCGAGCACCACCGCGATCACGATGACCGCACCGGTGATGATGCGTTTGGTCGGCTCAGTCGCCCCGATCTGCGCCAACCCTGCGGCCAGCACCGAGATAATCAACACGCCGAAAAAGGTGCTGATCACCGATCCACGCCCCCCCATCAGGCTAGTACCGCCGATCACCACCGCCGCGATGACTTGCAGCTCCAGGCCGGAACCGGCATTCGGGTCCGCCGCTTCCAGACGGGAAATCTGGAACAGCGCAGCGACGCCCGCCAGCAGCCCCATCAGGCTGAACACCAGGATCTTGTAGGGCTTGGGGTTGATGCCCGCCAGGCGTACCGCTTCCTCGTTGGTACCGATGCCGATCAGGTAACGGCCGAAAACCGTACGCGTCAGCACCGCCTGGGCGATGAAGATGACCAGCAAGGCGATGATGAACGAGGGCGAGATACCGAAAGCGATCGGGTTCGACAACCAGGCAAAGGCATCGCCGATATAGGCGGTGCGCGATCCGGTCATCTGGTACGCCACGCCGCGAGCCATTTCCAGCACGCCGAGCGAGACGATGAACGAGGGAATGCGCCAGGCCACGGTGATCGAGCCGGTGATGGTCCCGGCCAAAGCCGCGCAGCCCATGCCCAGCAGCGCCGCCGGGAGTACGCTCCAGCCCCAGCCGAGAATCGCCACGCTCACGGTCGAGGCCGCCAGCGCCAGCACCGATCCGACGGACAGGTCGATGCCGCCGATGATCAGGACAAAGGTCATGCCTACCGCCAGCACCATCAGGTCCGGGATCTGGTTGGCCAAGGTGCTGAACGTGTCGTAGGACAGGAAGTGGCTGCTCAGTACCGAGAACAGCGCAATCATTGCCAGCAAGGCACCGGCCAGCCCCAGGTAGGTGCCCAGGCCGTAGTAGTTGCCGCCACGCTTGCCGGCCGAAGATGCAGTTTTCATGGGAGGTCCCTAGGCGCCGCTTCGTTGAGCAACGCATCACGTTTTTGATAGCCGGCGAACGCGGCGGCCAACAGTTCATCCTGGGTCCAGCTGTCGCGCTCGAAGGTGTCGATCAGGCGCCCGGCGGACAGTACGCCGATGCGGTCGCAGATCAGCATCAGCTCCCGCAGGTCGCTGGACACCACCACCAGCGCCTTGCCCTGGCGGGTCAGCTCACCGAGCAGGCCGTAGATATCGAACTTGGCGCCGACATCGATGCCTCGGGTCGGCTCGTCGAACAGCAGCACCGCGCAATCGCGCTCCAGCCAGCGGCCGATCACCACCTTCTGCTGGTTGCCGCCGGACAATTCGGACACCAGCTGCGCCGGCCCCGAACTGCGAATGCGCATGGCATCGATCTGCCGCTGCGCCAGCGCCGACTCGTCACGACCATTGACCAGGCCGCCGCTGGAGATCTCCGGCATGTTGCCCAGGGCAATATTGGCGCTGATGGATTGCGTCAGCAGCAGGCCTTCGCCCTTTCGATCCTCGGTGATCAGGGCAATGCCATGGGCCACCGCGTCGACCGGCGAACGGATATTCGCCACCTGCGCGGGCGTGCCCAAGGCAATGCTGCCGCTGTCGGCCTTGTCGGCTCCGAAGATCAGCCGCAACAACTCGGTGCGCCCGGCCCCGATCAGCCCGGAAATACCGAAGATCTCGCCACTGCGCACCTCGAACGACACGTCCTGGACCTTGTCGGCACGGCTCAGGCCGCTGACCGTCAGGGCCGGCGCGCCAATCGTGCGCAGCCCGAGATCGATGTGCTCGCCCAGCTCACGCCCCACCATCAGGTTGACCAGTTGCTCGCTGTTGTAATTGGCCATCGGTTCGACGCAGACCAGGCAACCGTCCCGCAGCACGGCAATGCGCTGGGCCACCCGGGCCAACTCTTCCAGGCGATGGGAGATATAGATGATCGCCACGCCACGGGTCTGTAGCCGGGTGATCTGTTCGAAGAGCAGCTCGACCTCACGGGCCGTGAGCATGGCGGTCGGTTCGTCGAGGATCAGCACATGGCAGTCGCCGATCAGGTTACGTGCGATCTCCACCATCTGCTGGTGACCGATGCCCAGGTCGCCGACCAGGGTGTCGGGATCGATCGCTTCCAGGCCAACCTGGGCCATGGCTTCGAGCGCCGCCTTGCGCAACTGCTTGCGGCTGATCCAGCCGCCAAGGCTGGGCAGGTTATCGAGGAACAGGTTCTCGGCCACCGACAGGGTCGGCAGCAGATTGAGCTCCTGCATGACCATGCGGATGCCCAGCGCTTCGGCCTGGGTGCGACTGCCAGGGCGATAGGCCTGCCCGTTGAATTGCATCTCGCCGGTGGTCGGGGTCACCAGGCCACCGATGATTTTCGACAGGGTGCTTTTGCCCGCGCCGTTCTCCCCGGTCAGCGCCAGCACCTCCCCACGCATCAGCGTCAGGTCGATGCCGGTCAATACCGGTTGCGCATAGGTCTTGCCGATACCGCTGACCGAAAGGACAGCGTTCACAGCGGAAACTGACATAAGAAACTCTCCATGCGCCCGCCCGTTCAGGCGAGCGCGGTCGTGCCGCCAGAACGATTACTGGGTGACCAGTTCGACCGGAGTTTCGATCACGCCATTGGCGCCGCCGTCCACCTTCTCGCCCTTGAGCAGCTTCAGCGCGGTCTCGATACCGAACACCGCCTGCTTGGCGGCGTACTGGTCGGCCGTCGCCAGCACTCGACCGTCCTTGAGCATCGGCTTGATGGCATTGATGTTGTCGTAGCCGACGACCTTGACCTTGCCGGTCTTGCCCGCGGCACGCACCGCCGAGACGGCGCCGACGGCCATGCTGTCGTTGCCGGCCAGCAGCGCCTTGAGGTTCGGGTATTCGCTGAGCATGGCCGCGGCAACGCGGTTGCCAGCGTCGATTTCCCAGTCGCCGGATTGCAGCGAGACCACCTTGATCTGCGCGGCCTCCATGGCGTCCTTGAAGCCCGCGGTGCGCTGCTGGGCGTTGGTGGTGGTGGACACGCCTTCGATGATGCCGACTTCGTCCCCGGCCTGCAGTTGCTTGGCCAGGTACTCGCCTACCAGGCGCGCGCCCTTGCGGTTGTCGGGACCGACAAAAGGCACGCTGATGTTTTTGCTCTTGAGCACCGCCGGGTCCAGCTGGTTGTCGATGTTGATCACCGTGATACCGGCGTCCACCGCTTTCTTGATCACCGGCACCATGGCCTTGGAATCCGCCGGGGCGATCACCAGCGCGTTGACCTTGGAAACGATCATCTGCTCGACAATGCGGATCTGGTTGGCGGTGTCGGTTTCGTCCTTGATGCCGTTGGACACCAGGTCGAAATCGGTTGCGTGGTCTTTTTGATAGGCCTTGGCGCCGTCTTCCATGGTGAGGAAGAATTCGTTGGCCAGGGATTTCATGACCAGGGCGACCTTGGGTTTTTCCGGGGTCTCGGCGAACGCCGAAGAGAGGGGAAGCGTAGCGGATGCGGCAGCCAGAACAGCGACAGCAAGAAGACGTCCAGCGAATGGCAGCTTCATGGGTTCACTCCGATCTTATGATTATTGTGAGCAACGCTTGCGCCGGAGTACGCTCGACGACCTTCAGCCCCCCAATGAACCGGGATTTGAAGCGAACCTGAGCTGCAGGTGACTTTAACCGCTCAAGGCCTGCGCAAACGTTTGCGTAGACCGAACTATGCGAACCCTGCCGGAGTTTGTCAACGGGCACGTCAGGTGCGCCGCCAACGCAGCGGAACGCCTGGACAGGCGCCCCGCTGCTGGCCAATCGGGAGATGAGGTCATCAAGCGGTGGTATTGACCAGTCCACCCGACGCAGAGTCCTTGTTCAACTCCTTGATCAGCCTATCCGCTACTTCCTGCAGTGCGCCGCTGGTGCCGACGATCTGCGCTTGCAGCGCCATCACTACGGTCGACTTGGCTTCCGGGGTCGGGTAACTCGCCTCCTGGGCGGCAGCCAGTTGCTCCTTCTGCTGCTTCAACTGCTCCTGCAGTTCCTTCATGCGCTTGAGCAACATCTTCACCACCAGGCTCTGGTTATCCCCCTCCGAGTCCTCGGCCTTGGCATCGGCCTTCTCGGACTCAGCACCGCCGCCCACCCGCAACTTGCCGTCTTCGTCGACCCCCAGCGCCTGCTCGGCGTTATCGGCGGCGCCCTTGCTCAGGGCTTCGAGGGTGGCGGGCGATTTGCCGTTGATGGTGATGGTCCCGGCAGCAGGAAAACCGACAGACATAGACATGTGAGCTCCAGAAAGAGAAAGATCCTTAAAGGGCATCGGCTGCAAGGCTCAGCTCTTTAATTCAGTGTTTTCCCGATGCAAATCGGAACTGTCGGACAACCGAACGCGAACCTTCCAAAGTATTCGGAAAACCGGACAGCGCAGCGCCCAGCACCGTCGGTAAATAAATAAAAATTGATATAAATCATTAAGTTAAAAGAGTTTTGCGACCACAGTTCGGCTGGTACGGATCCTGCTGTCCCCCTTTCGCCCGTGGCATTCAGATCTGTCTCGGGTGTTTCTAGATGAACCTGCACCCGCACCGTCTCACTACTAGAGAGAAAATAATGAAATCTGCTTTCAACACCTTTGTTCCGGGCGCCTTGGCCCTCCTTCTACTTCTTCCGACTGCATTGCAGGCCAAGGAAGTCGAAACCAAACAGAAGCTGGCCAACGTGGTGGTGCTCGCTACCGGCGGCACCATTGCCGGCGCCGGCGCCAGTGCCGCCAACAGCGCCACCTATCAGGCCGCCAAAGTCGGCATCGAGCAATTGATTGCCGGGATCCCCGAGCTGAGCCAGGTCGCCAATGTGCGCGGCGAGCAGGTCATGCAGATCGCTTCCGAGAGCATCAACAACGACAACCTGCTGCAACTGGGCCGCCGCGTCGCCGAACTGGCCGACAGCAAGGACGTGGATGGCATCGTCATCACCCACGGCACCGACACCCTGGAAGAAACCGCCTACTTCCTGAACCTGGTGGAAAAGACCGACAAGCCTATCGTCGTGGTTGGCTCGATGCGTCCCGGCACCGCCATGTCCGCCGACGGCATGCTCAACCTGTACAACGCCGTCGCCGTGGCCGGCAGCAAGGAAGCCCATGGCAAGGGCGTACTGGTCACCATGAACGACGAGATCCAGTCGGGTCGCGACGTCAGCAAAATGATCAATATCAAGACCGAAGCCTTCAAGAGCCCATGGGGCCCGCTGGGCATGGTGGTGGAAGGCAAGTCCTACTGGTTCCGCCTGCCAGCCAAGCGCCATACCACGGCTTCGGAATTCGACATCAAGAACATCAAGAGCCTGCCTGACGTAGAAATCGCCTACGGCTACGGTAACGTCGGCGACACCGCCTACAAGGCCCTGGCCCAATCCGGTGCCAAAGCCATCATCCATGCCGGTACCGGCAACGGCTCGGTGTCTTCCCGCGTGGTGCCAGCCCTGCAAGAGCTGCGCAAGGAGGGCGTGCAGGTCATTCGTTCGTCCCACGTCAATGCCGGCGGCTTCGTACTGCGTAACGCGGAACAGCCTGACGACAAATACGACTGGGTCGTGGCCAATGACCTGAACCCGCAGAAAGCCCGCATCCTGGCCATGGTCGCCCTGACCAAGACCCAGGACAGCAAGGAACTGCAGCGGATGTTCTGGGAGTACTGATTGCCCCGCCCGACCTGCTCCGGTCGGGCACCGCTCTACCCCGCACTCGTCCGCCCGGGCGAGTGCTTCTCCCTCGTCGACCTCCCCTCTTTCTTACCCCCGCCGATAAAAAATCGCTCGGTTTGCAGTAAATCGCGAATCTCAGTGTCAGAAGAACTTCTTGAATTTTAAGCGGTTGCGAAATTTCCTACAGTAAAATACTGTACGCGCATACAGCTTAATGAGGAGTGTTCCTTGCCTGCCGCAGCACCACCAAGCTCTTATGAACGCCTCGGCCTGCGCGTTCAGAAAATCATCAACTCGCCCCATGCGCAAAAAGCCAAGGCCGCCCTGATCTTTCGTCACCCCGACGAAGCGATCGACGAGTGGGAGCGCCTGCTCGAAGAAATCGCCGAAAACGACAACGTCACCCTCGCCTATCGCGATGATGGCGGCGTGCAGATTTTCTGGGTCGTACCGAAGGAAGACTGAGTCGATGATTGTCCGCTGTTTTGCTGCACTGCTGTTTTTCCTTGCCCTGACCGCCCAAGCCGATGCGCCCCGCACCTTCAGCGAAGCGAAAAAAGTCGCCTGGAAGCTGTATGCCCCGCAATCCACCGAGTTCTATTGCGGCTGCAAATACAGCGGCAACCGGGTCAATCTCGAGGCCTGCGGCTATGTACCGCGCAAGAACGCCAAGCGCGCCGCGCGCATCGAATGGGAACACATAGTGCCCGCCTGGCAAATCGGCCATCAACGCCAATGCTGGCAGCAAGGCGGGCGCAAGAACTGCACCCGCAACGACCCAACCTTTCAACGCGCCGAAGCCGACCTGCACAACCTGGTGCCGAGCATCGGCGAGGTCAATGGCGACCGTAACAACTTCAGCTTCGGCTGGCTGCCGACACAATCTGGCCAGTACGGCTCATGCCTGACCCAGGTCGACTTCAAGGCCAAGAAGGTCATGCCCCGCCCGTCCATTCGCGGCATGATCGCCCGGACCTACTTCTATATGAGCAAGCAGTATGGGCTGCGCCTGTCGAAACAGGATCGCCAGCTCTACGAAGCCTGGAACAAGACCTATCCGGTGCAACCCTGGGAGCGCCAGCGCAACCAGAGCGTGGCCTGCGTGATGGGGCGCGGCAATGAGTTCGTCGGCCCGGTCAACCTGAACGCCTGCGGCTGACGCCCGCACGGACAGCGGATAATCGCTCGGGGCACGGACAGCCCCGCCCTCGTCAAGAATACCGAGTGCCGGCAGGGCCAATCGCTCGACCCCGGCGACGGCCCGAGCAAGCACTCGGCAGAACGGCTTATTGCGTGACGCGGTGTTCGATCACTTGCGGTTCGATGTTGCGCTTCTTGGCCTTGGTCAGCCTCTCGACCAGCTCGGCTTTCTTCGCTTCGGCTTCGGCCTGGGAAGCGAACGGTCCGACCAGCACCCGCTCCTTGCCATCCTCGACGACGACATAGGACATGATCCCGTGCTCGATCAGCCAGCCCGCCAGATCGCTGGTCGCCTGAGGCAGGGTGCCGGCCACCAGGACATCCCATTGCGGGGTCGCGGCGGCCTGGGGCGACTGGACCTGGGCGACCGGCGCCACCTTCTTGCCAGCCTCGACACTCTTGCCCTCGCCGCATCCAGCCAGCGCCAGAACCGCCATCATCATCGCTATTGTGCGCACAACCTACCCCTTGAAAGTCTGAGGCGGCGATTTTAACACCCCATTCCCCTGCATAAACGCCACAAAATCGGCACAAAACAACGAGAATGATATTTATCGCCTCTGTATAGTCGCACCACGGGAATTAATGCCTCGTCTGCGCGTCAGAAAGAGGCACCCACACAGTGGCACTTCGCAGTAATCTATACGTACTACCGACATCAGCACTGTCTGACTCAGGTGCCCTACGAAGCAATCAAGGAGAAGATCATGCTGATACTCACCCGCAAGGTCGGTGAAAGCATAAATATCGGTGACAACATCACGATCACCATTCTGGGCGTTAGCGGCCAGCAAGTCCGGATCGGCATCAACGCGCCGAAAGATGTCGCGGTTCATCGCGAAGAAATCTATCAACGTATCCAGGCCGGCCTCACCGCCCCGGACAAACGCGAAACACCTTGAACGTGCCATGAGCAGCCAGCCCTTTGTCTCACCGCATTGGCTGGCACAGCGTCGTCGTTGATTGCCCTCCCCGCCTTGCACGTCCCTTTTCAGATGGCAGTGGTGCAGTTCAAACCGCCACCGCCAACCTGGCAAACGACACTCCCAAACCCTCATCCATAGCGCTCCATCCCGGTAACGAGTCGTCCTGACACGACCGGGAGAAAGCTCACCCCTGCCTTTGTATCAATTCTCAGTAGCAGGGCAACGAGCAGGAAGAGTAATTTCGAACCTTCTGCCTCTGCGAGTCTGCCGAGGCTCCCCTTGCCACTGGCAGACGCTCTATGAACACGGAGAGGTCATATGCAAGAGTTCGCATACCTTCTGATCACCAATGACCTGAATGCAATGCGGACCATTGCCGCCTGCTCGACGGAAGGGCTCTATGAAGTCAAACGCGGGATATTCACCTTCCGCTCTAAGGCCAGCGTCGACTACCTTCACCGCGCGCTGGCCATCGTCAGCGACGAGTTCGGCATCATTCCCGTGCAACAGGCCGAGTTCAAAACCAACCGGGCCACCATCAGCAAGGCTCTCAGCCAGCTCTACTAACCCGTGCGGTGCTCGATGAGCCCCCTTTCCTGCTCCTTAGAGTTGGTTGAGCGTGACACCACGCGCCATGCCGCTGGCAGCCACCACCATCAACATAATCAGCAGTGCCTGCAGATGACTGATACGCGCAAACAACGTGGCGCGGCCGGTATCGATCGACGCGCCACGACCCAGGGCGATTCGCCATTTGATCAGCACCACCATCGGCCACACCTCGAGCAGCAAGATGATGACGAACAAGGTCAGCTTCAGGTGAAACAGCGGTTGCTGCAGGTAGTAATCCGTACCTTTTTCATAGCCGGCGAATGCCCGCGACAACCCGGTAATCAGCAACACCGCCGCGGCCAGCCCCCAGCCATTGTCAGCCAGTAATACCCGGCGAACGTCCGCCCCCTCGGTGATCACCCGGCGCAGCGCCGTGCCACGACTGAGCACAGCCGCGAACGCGACAGCGAAGGCCAGCAGATGTACGGCGGCGAGAAACCAGGACATGAGCATCGCTCCACTCTCCATTGACGGATGACAGAAAACGGCCTGTCAGTATTAGCTCACAATCTGCGGCCTTGCCGATGCCCAACAAAAAAGGCGCCCGTCTCGGGGCGCCTCTGTTGCGCGTCTATCACCACTCATGCACGACGCTTAATCGCCACCTTGGCCCAAAGGGTAAAGGCGACATTCGGGGCCCAACCGGCATTCGAGGTGTGCTCCTGGATGCACAGATACAGATTGCCCTGATAACTCACGCCATCGTTTTTGCGGTAGTGATGATTCAACTGCCATTCCGGGTATTGCGGGTCCGGCACCCCACCCGCGGTCTTGACGTTCAGGCTGGTGCTCGGAAGTGACTGATTGCCCTGGACGTCCGTGGCGCTCACGAAGTAGCTGTACAGCGTGTCAGCTTTCAGGCCGTCATCCTGCAAGGTCAGCCCGCTCGTCTGCCCTACCGGCTTGCCATCGCGGTACAGGGTATAGAACTCGATCGGGCGAACGCCGTGGGCAGCACTCCAGCTCAAGGTCACACTGCCTTCCGTCTGCGCCGGAGAGAACAGGTTGCCCGGGGCCGAAGGCCGCTCGCCGCCACTGCCGCCATGGATCAGCGGGGCATAACGGTCACGGAACCCCCAGTTGTAGCGCACGCCGTGCTTGTTGAGACCGTCATCCCAGTTGACCGACCAGGTCATCAGGCCCTTGATCGACAACCCGGCACGATCCAGGCGCTTGAAGGCATTGTTCACCGCCGCCGGGTCGATGACATACCCTGTCGCCGCCGCATCGACGTTGCTGGGCAGGCCGATGACGAACTTGTCAGCGGCAATCTTGATGTATCCACGAGTCCCGGTAACCAGGCTCTCCGTCAGATAAAACAGGAAGTCTTCTTTCTTCTCGTCGTTGTTCTGGGCCAGCCAGGCCCCCTCCTGGCCATTGCTCCCCTCAACCCACAAACCGTCACCGCCCTGGTTGTAGTACTGCGGCGCGATGAAGTCGTAGTAACCCTCCAGCGCCTGGATGTAACCGACATATTTGCCGCCGGTGGTGAGGTAGGGAAACTCCGGCGCCATGCTGATGATGAAGTGCTTGCCCTCACCCGCGTAGTGGTCCTTCACCAGCTTGAGCGCCGCCGGCAACACGGTCTTGTTGTCGGCAAAATCGATGGCGCTCTGCTCGAGGTCGATATCCAGCCCGTCGAAACCATAGGTTTCCACCAGGCGGACAATTTCGTTGGCCAGCGCTTGCTCGTTGCCCTTGTGCAACTCGATATGAGCGTCCGCTCCGCCAAGGGAAATCAGCACCGCCCGCCCCTGGCTGTTGAGCACGCCAACCTGGCGTCGGAACTCCTCGTCCGACAGGTTGTACGGCTTGAAGGTGGGAATGCCATTGCCCTTCATGAACGCCACCGCCACCACGTTGTATTCCTTGGGTACATCCACCAGGTCGAGATTGGCGAACTGCCCCTGCTGGTAACCATCGCTGGTACCGGCAGGCCAGTTGTGCCAGAAGCCCATGAGGATTTTCTTACCTGCAATAGAAGGCATCAGCGATGCCGAATCGTTCGCCTGGGTCTTGACCGATGCAAAGTTGATCTTGTTCACGTTCTAATCCTTCAGAACCATTAAAGAGAATTACAACTTCCGCCGTTACTTGAAGTCGACATCGAATGCTTGATAGAACGCATTTCCGGTGTTGGCGACAATCCACGCCAGAACAATAACGTGATGACCTTTCTTGTTCCTGGGCAGGGTCACTTGATGTTCGACCTTGGCTTTCATTTCAGCACTGTGCGTGTGATAGGGAACTTGGGTATAGAAGTCATTGAAGAAAGCCTGTGGTTCAAGTTGCGCGCGGCTGATGCGCTGTTTCGAGTCCCAGCCATCTTTGGTGATGAACCAGCTATAACCGCGGGTCACATGGGGTGCTGTGTATTCCCACTTGACCTGGAATACCTGCCCCGGATCGACATTGAGCAAAGGCCAGGAAAACGGACGCCCAAGCTTCTTCGTCATTTCCTCGTTGGTGAAATTGAGGCAGTCGCGCTCGTCGGTCTTGCCACCACTGAGGATATGCCCATCAGCCGGCGGCACAACGCTCGCGACGTCACTTTCATAAGGCTTCGGGAAAGGCCCGGCAATCAGGGACGGAAAGTTTTTGCCACCTTCCATTTCATTGACCTGCCAGGCACCGAGAAGCCCCTGTTCGACAGCAATGGCGCCACGGCTGGATGGGGAAACGACGCGACCATGTTTCGGCTGAACCAGTGGTTTATTCACGATCTTTCACTCCATTGATAAAGTAAAATCTCCTTTTGGAGAACTTTTAAACTAGTTCAGATCAGAGTTTTGTCTACCGATTTACCACCGGAAATACCGAGCAAATTGTCGCACCCCGACAATACATCCTTCCGCCCATAGAATTACAGCGCAAACCTACAGAGAGAACGGTAAATAGCTTACATAAGAAAAATAAAGCTCAAGCCCATCAACACTAACTAGAACAACAATTAAAAACCCCTTAAAACATAAACCCGACAACGTCGGGTTTATAAATACTATTGCGCTGGATAATGCTCAGAACATATCTACAGACAGGTCGCCAATGCCGCCAATCTGCGCTTGGCAATCCAATCATCCTGGATCGCGTAATAATTGACGACCGTACCCGAGGCTTGCTCTCGAATGTCAGCGAAGGACTGCGCCGAACGGGCATAGACCGTATATCCGCCTGCCTTGGCAGACTCCAGATAGGCCGCCGCATCCACCCCGAACACCGCCTCGTCCTGCCAGGCAAACTGCACGCATTGCGCCACAATCTGCTCCGCCTTGGCGGATGAGAGCACCTTATAGGGGCTCTTCGAACGCGCCTCATTCATCGCCGAACTGGCACACCCTGCCAGCAGCGCCGCGACCATTACCGCCATCAACACCCGCATCATGCTACCTCGTCGTGAAAACGCGACTGTATCACTCACACGGCGTGGAGTAGCACTCCCCTGCGAGAAACCGCATGCGACCCATTTAGCTGCCTTCCCGGAAAATCAAAAGCCCGCGCAAGGCGGGCTTTTCATGACTCGATGTTTTCTGATTGCATTTTCGATTACAGACGGCGCAAGAACGAGCTCACGATACTTTTGGTGGCGATCGTTGTGTCCAGCTCCCTGGCAGCGTCGTAGGCATGCCAGCCGATGGCCACAATTTCATTCAACGGCCGAGCATCCTCGACATTGGCGACAGACACTTCGAACACATGGTGCCGTACATTGCCGGCGTCGAACTCCAGAATGTAAAGCGGCTCGCTGGCATTCAACCCCGTCTCTTCATGCAACTCACGGACAGCGGCCGCAGCCGGAGACTCACCGGGTTCGACCTTGCCACCTGGTAGCACCCATTTGGAGCGATCCTTGCGAACAAAAAGAATGTGCCCTCCATGTGCACAAATGACCGTCGCTCTGCTTTTCATGACCACACCCTACTCGACTACGCCCCGACCACATCGCACACAGGTTGTGTGTACAGATCGGGAGCCGACTTAAAAATGTCATAAAACTGTCATGAAATATATAGACATCAAGGATGCAACAAGACCAATGCTTCTGCCTAGGGAGAATTCAGGCTACTGATACAAAGAACAGCAACCTCATCTCGATAAAAAGAAATATCTACCTCAAGTAAAAACTGCATGCGCCTCGATAGGTATCACTACACTCCAGAACCGCCGATGATGAAAAATCGCGGGACTCCTTCCATGACGAGGAGCTCCCGACCCACATGACCTGTTTGTAATTTCCACCGAGATCCAGTCGCATATTCAGATACCTGCCCCCAGAGGTCGTATAGATGCAGTCATTTATAAAACCAGCTTTGTCGACGCCTTGGCGAGTCACTACAAAATAGCTTTTCTCGAAGCTGGTAACGGCCTCCATCGCCCCATCAACCAATACCCCCACCCACTCCGCACCCCCACCTTTAGCAGGCGCAGTAAAAATCCCCAGCTGGCTCTTGATATCTCGTGGCAAGGGGCATGATTCCTGATCGCCCGGCCAGTCCGGAATATCGAAGTAACTGCTACCAGATGCGGCATGAGCGACTGTAAATAGCTGCGAACACAGCACTCCCCAACACACTAATCTACGCACTACCCACTCCCTCACGGTTTCTAGAAGGAGCGTTCTATCAGTCGGGATGACTTTAGGATTTAGGATGATTCCTAAAACACAAGGTCTTTTGCCTAAAACGAGCCTTCGCCGCCCGTCCGGTCAATCTCAGCAATCAAAAAAGGCTTATCAGTAACACGGAAAATCCCGTCGGACTGCCTAACAGCCCTTTCAAAGCTCTGCCTTGTAATGAATATGGCTTTATCTGCTCTTGAACTGTTCAAGTAATTCTGGACACATCAATCGGGCGCGATGATAGCGCCCAACCCGAGGCGCCCGGAGTCATTGGCCCCGTTCAATTGCTGCCAGTGCGCGACCAGTCATCATCCATAGCGCCCGCCGTGCTGGCGACTATCAGCGCCACGACACAAGCAAACAACGAGAACACGGCAAAAACACCCATCACCTGCAAGTAAGGCAGCGCGTTATTCCACGCTCGAGCCACCCCCAGGAATGCGGCAAATAACCAGCCACTCATGGAGAGCGCCCCCAAGAGAGCAAGACGGGTACGTGCGCAGTTGTGTAACGAGAGAAAGGGAGTCTTCTGCAGCAGAGGGAAACCGATCCGGTGCAGCAACGCACCGTTAAGGCTGAGTAACGCTACGACGCTGGCCTTGGCCCAGAGCTTCTGATTGAGCAGATACCCGCTCCCTTCATAGAGGTAGCCATGAAGTACCAGCAACAGACCACTACCCCAAAGAGCCAATAGCGCGTGCGTGACGATTTTTTGAGTCTCGTCGAGATACTCACGCTGCACCTGACTCAACACATCCTTACGCCAACTCCAGAGCTTTTGATCTGCCTGTAGCACCCTCCCCAGAGCAATACAGGTGGCAATCAGATGACCATACACAAGTAGCATTTTGAGCATTACCTGGACCTTATTGTTATGTGGGCAATGCACTCCCTCGCACCCTTGATTTGAAACTAAATGATACATATTACTATTTGCACCAACAAGTTACCCACCCAGCCATCCATCCGGAACCTTCTGCATTGATGGGCTGACGATGGGCCCTGGAAGCCCCCAGGATCGAATCCCCGAGGCTCTACGCAAGACCAAAGGGCGTGACAGTACGCGCAGCAGAACCTTCCCCAGGAATACGCCCAGGCGCTTCAGAAGCATGCAAACGGAAAAATGGCGAAGCACCACCCAAAGAGGCACGACGACAAGAAGATCGAATAGGTGGAAGCAGGCGCCGAGAGGACGTCCTGAAATGAGGGTTTTGCAAAGACCCGGAAAACCCGAGACAACAAAAAAGGGCTCACCTTTCGGTGAGCCCTTTCAGACCGCCCAGCAGAGCGGATTTTGTTTGGTAGGCGCGATTGGACTCGAACCAACGACCCCCACCATGTCAAGGTGGTGCTCTAACCAACTGAGCTACGTGCCTGCTGTGAGGCGGCATTCTACGGAATTCCGGAGGGGTGTCAACACCTTTTTTCAGCTAAGCCTCTGAAATATGCGAATTTTTTAATTTCGGATCCGAGAAGAAGATTTTTCGACGGCTGGCAGCCGTTTTTCAACTCAGGTAGGATCGACGCAATCGTCAAGAATATTAAACAGAGGTTGCAGGATGGCGAACACCCCCTACCCACAGTCGTATTACGCTGCATCGGCCAACGCCGCCCCAGCCCGCCCGCCACTGCAAGATGATGTGGAAACCGATGTCTGTGTCATCGGCGCTGGCTATACCGGCCTCTCCAGCGCCCTGTTCCTGCTCGAGAACGGCTTTCGGGTCACAGTCCTGGAGGCAGCCAAGGTTGGCTTCGGGGCTTCCGGGCGCAACGGTGGGCAGATCGTTAACAGCTATAGCCGCGACATTGATGTGATTGAACGCAGTGTCGGCCCCAAGCAAGCCCAACTGCTCGGCCAGATGGCCTTCGAAGGCAGCAAGATCATTCGTGAACGGGTCGCCAAATACCAAATCCAGTGCGACCTGAAGGATGGCGGGGTATTCGCCGCTATCACCAAGAAGCAAATGGGTCATCTGGAGTCGCAGAAGCGCCTGTGGGAGCGCTACGGCCACACTCAACTGGAATTGCTGGATCAACGCCGCATTCGTGAAGTCGTCGCCTGTGACCTGTACCAGGGCGGCATGCTCGACATGAGCGGCGGCCATATCCACCCTCTCAACCTGGCCCTGGGAGAAGCGACAGCCGTGGAGTCCCTGGGTGGCGCCATCTACGAGCAGTCTCCGGCGCTGCGCATCGAACGCGGAGCCAACCCGGTAGTGCACACCCCGCAAGGCAAGGTCAGGGCCAAGTTCATCATCGTTGCGGGCAACGCCTATCTGGGCAACCTGGTGCCGGAGCTAGCGGCCAAATCGATGCCCTGCGGCACCCAGGTCATCACTACCGAACCGCTGAGCGATGAACTGGCGAACAGCCTGCTTCCCCAGGACTACTGCGTCGAGGACTGCAACTACCTGCTGGATTACTACCGCCTTTCCGCCGACAAGCGCCTTATCTTCGGCGGCGGCGTGGTGTACGGCGCCCGCGACCCAGCCAATATCGAGGCGATCATTCGCCCGAAAATGCTCAAGGCCTTCCCGCAGCTCAAGGATGTGAAGATCGACTACGCCTGGACCGGTAATTTTCTGCTGACCCTGTCGCGCCTGCCGCAAGTCGGACGCCTGGGCGACAACATCTACTACTCCCAAGGCTGTAGCGGCCACGGCGTTACCTACACCCACCTGGCGGGCAAGGTGCTGGCAGAGGCCCTACGCGGCCAGGCAGAGCGTTTTGACGCCTTTGCCGAGCTGCCGCACTACCCCTTCCCTGGCGGCCAGCTGCTGCGCACCCCATTCACGGCAATGGGCGCCTGGTACTACAGCCTGCGAGACAAGCTGGGTTTCTGATAAGCCCATCACCCACCCAACAAAAAACCGCCAACAAGGCGGTTTTTTTGGATTGTGCAAAAGGCAGATGTCAGCCACCCGAACGGCATGGAGAAAAGCTGGATTCCAGAAACAAAAAACCCCGGTCTTTCGACCAGGGTCTTTGCTATCGATCCGAAGAGCCTGTGGCTTCTTCGTCACTTGAAGGCGTTCAGTGATCCCTCAAGTAGATATGGCGCAGCGGACGGGACTCGAACCCGCGACCCCCGGCGTGACAGGCCGGTATTCTAACCGACTGAACTACCGCTGCGTATCGCTTGGACTTACGTCCGTTAAACCGTCTGACTGAAAAGCTTCGGTGCTTTGCAATCTCAGAGCAGGCAGGCCTGATCTGGAAAATATGGCGCAGCGGACGGGACTCGAACCCGCGACCCCCGGCGTGACAGGCCGGTATTCTAACCGACTGAACTACCGCTGCGTGTCGGTTGGATGCTTCCGTAAAAGCCTCCATCTTTCTTTCGAAAGACACTCAAGAAGTGGTGGGTGATGACGGGATCGAACCGCCGACCCTCTGCTTGTAAGGCAGATGCTCTCCCAGCTGAGCTAATCACCCTTTGCTTCGTTGAGGCCGCGAAATTTACGCAGATACCGATGCTAAGTCAATACCCTGCTTGAAGTTTTTCTGAAAAAGACAAAATCACGACAATGCCGGTAGCAAAGCGCAGCAACCTCAAGCCGCACAGGTTGCGCCCTCCCCACGTCATCACTCGCAATAAATCATTTTCTTGCTCATGCCACCGTCGACCACGAACTCCTGGCCTGTGACAAAACCGGAATTCTTCGACAACAGCCACGCCACCATCGCCGCCACATCCTCGACCGTCCCCACCCTGCCCGCCGGATGCTGGGCATGATCGGCATCGCTCAGGGGCTCGGCCCGGCGGGCCGCCGGATCCCGGGCATCGATCCAGCCCGGACTGACGGCATTGACCCGGATCTCCGGCCCCAGGCTCATGGCCAGCGCATGGGTCAAGGCCAGCAGACCGCCCTTGCTCGCGGCATAGGCTTCGGTATCCGGCTCCGATTGCCGGGCGCGGGTCGACGCCAGGTTGACGATGGCACCGCCATGAGCCCGCAGATACGGCGCACAGTGCTTGGCCAGAAGCATCGGCCCGCTGAGGTTCACGGCCAGCACGCGGTTCCAGTAGGCCAGATCGAGGCTTTCCAGGGTGATATTGCGTGGATCGGCGACGGCCGCATTGCACACCAGGGCATCGAGCCGCCCGAACTGCCCCAGCACCTCGGCGACCCCCAGGGCGACCTGGGCTTCGTCCGCCACGTCCATGCCAATGAACCAGGCGCTTTCCCCCAGGACCTTGGCCACCTGGGAACCGCGCGCGCGGTCCAGATCGGTCAGCACCACCTGCCAACCTTCGCTGATCAGCCAGGCGGCAATACCCAGGCCGATACCCCGTGCCGCGCCGGTCACCAGCGCGACACGACCATTGGTAATGCTCTGCTGCTCGGACAACTCGATCACAAGGCGGCCAGCCCGCGCGCCAGGTCAGTCTGCAGGTCCACGACATCCTCAAGACCGACCGCAATACGGATCAGGCTGTCACGAATGCCCGCTGCTTCACGCTCTTGCGGCGCCAGACGGCCGTGAGAGGTGGTGCTCGGGTGAGTGATAGTGGTTTTGCTGTCGCCCAGGTTTGCGGTAATGGAGATCAGGCGAGTGGCATCGATGAAACGCCAGGCCCCTTCCTTGCCCCCCTTGACCTCGAAACTCACCACTGCACCGAAACCGCGCTGCTGACGCTTGGCCAGCTCGTATTGCGGGTGGCTTGGCAGACCGGCGTAATGCACCTTCTCGATGCCATCCTGTTGCTCTAGCCACTCGGCCAGGGCCTGGGCATTGGCGCAATGGGCACGCATACGCAGGTTGAGGGTTTCGAGCCCCTTGAGGAAGATCCAGGCGTTGAATGGGCTCAAGGTCGGGCCAGCGGTACGCAGGAAGCCCACCACTTCTTTCATCTGCTCGCTGCGGCCTGCTACCACACCGCCCATGCAACGACCCTGGCCGTCGATGAACTTGGTCGCCGAATGCACCACCACATCCGCCCCCAGCTTCAGCGGCTGCTGCAATGCCGGAGTACAGAAACAGTTGTCGACCACCAGCATCGCGCCCTTGGCATGAGCCACTTCGGACAGCGCAGCGATATCCACCAGCTCGGCGAGCGGGTTGGACGGCGATTCGACGAACAGCAGCTTGGTGTTGGGCTTGATCGCCGCTTCCCAGCCGGACAGATCCGCCAGGGGCACGTAATCGACCTCGATACCGAAGCGCTTGAAATACTTTTCGAACAGGCTGATGGTCGAGCCGAACACACTGCGCGACACCAGCACATGATCGCCCGCGCTGCACAAACTCATGACCACCGAGAGAATGGCCGCCATGCCAGTGGCCGTGGCCACTGCCTGCTCGGCGCCCTCCAGGGCGGCAATGCGCTCTTCGAAGGCACGCACGGTCGGGTTGGTGTAGCGGGAATAGACATTGCCCGGCACCTCGCCGGCAAACCGTGCGGCCGCATCGGCGGCCGTACGGAATACGTAGCTGGAGGTGAAGAACATCGGATCGCCGTGCTCCCCTTCCGGGGTACGGTGTTGGCCGGCGCGCACGGCCAGGGTATCGAAAGCTACGCCATCAAGGTCGCTGTCCAGCCGACCGGCATCCCAATCCTGACTCATGCCGCCTACTCCTTATGTCTTTAATGCTCTAAATCAGTTGTTGTACAGATCGATGATCGCACTGACCGCTTGAGTCTTGGCTTTGGAGGCATCGTTGCGGGCGTTCTCGATCTTGTTCAGGTACGCCTCGTCGACGTCACCGGTCACGTACTGGCCATCGAACACCGCGCAGTCGAAGCTCTCGATCTTGATCTTGCCGCCCCCCACTGCCTCGATCAGGTCAGGCAGGTCCTGATAGACCAGCCAATCGGCGCCGATCAGATCGGCCACATCCTGAGTCGAACGATTGTGGGCGATCAACTCGTGAGCGCTCGGCATATCGATGCCGTACACGTTCGGGAAACGCACGGCCGGAGCCGCGGAGCAGAAGTAGACGTTCTTCGCCCCGGCTTCACGGGCCATCTGGATGATCTGCTTGCAGGTGGTACCGCGAACGATCGAGTCGTCCACCAGCATCACATTCTTGCCGCGGAACTCCAGCTCAATGGCATTGAGCTTCTGGCGCACGGATTTTTTCCGCGCAGCCTGGCCCGGCATGATGAAGGTTCGACCGATATAGCGGTTCTTCACAAAGCCTTCGCGGAACTTGACGCCCAAGTGGTTCGCCAGTTCCAGCGCAGCGGTACGGCTGGTATCCGGAATCGGGATGACCACGTCGATATCGTGATCCGGACGCTCGCGCTGGATCTTCTCGGCCAGCTTCTCGCCCATGCGCAGGCGTGCCTTGTATACCGATACGCCGTCGATGATCGAGTCCGGACGCGCCAGGTAGACATGTTCGAAGATGCAGGGGGTCAGTTTCGGGTTGGTCGCGCACTGACGGGTGTGCAGCTTGCCGTCTTCGGTGATGTAGACCGCTTCGCCCGGCGCCAGGTCGCGGATCAGGGTGAAGCCCAGCACATCCAGGGAAACGCTTTCGGAGGCGATCATGTACTCGACGCCTTCGTCGGTGTGACGCTGACCGAAAACGATCGGGCGAATGCCATGGGGATCGCGGAAGCCGACGATGCCATAACCGGTGATCATGGCCACTACTGCGTAACCGCCGACGCAACGGTTGTGCACATCGGTCACGGCGGCGAACACGTCTTCTTCGGTCGGCTGCAGCTTGCCACGCTGGGCCAGCTCGTGCGCAAAGACGTTGAGCAAGACTTCCGAGTCGGAACTGGTGTTGACGTGGCGCAAGTCAGATTCGTAGATCTCCTTGGCCAGCTGTTCAACATTGGTCAGGTTACCGTTATGCGCCAGGGTGATGCCGTAAGGCGAGTTGACGTAGAACGGTTGAGCTTCGGCCGAAGTCGAGCTGCCTGCGGTCGGATAACGCACATGGCCGATGCCCATGTGACCGACCAGGCGCTGCATGTGCCGCTGCTGGAACACATCACGAACCAGGCCGTTGTCCTTGCGCAGGAATAACCGGCCATCATGGCTGGTCACGATACCGGCAGCGTCCTGGC
>NZ_JBNNVU010000082.1:0-24776 GCF_050280705.1 Pseudomonas sp. NPDC089530
CTCGGTGTGGCCGATGTCCGTCGACAGGCGCAGGCGCTCGCCACGGAAATCCAGGCCCAGCACGGCCATCTCACGGTCGACGGCAAAGGGCCGCATTATATCGGCCCTGAGCTTGGGGTACAGCGTGTTTATACGATAGAGACGGTCAATTGGACGGCTAACACCGTCAGTTGCGGGAAAAATCGATAAAAGTCCTGACGACTTGCTCGATTTGCGCACGATTGACGTCCATATGGGTGACCATACGCAAGCGCGACGCAGCGCTCAGCCTGACCCCGCGCTCGCCGGCAAAGGCCTTGAGCGCCTCGGCCCGCTCGCCGATGGCGACATAGACCATGTTGGTCTGCACCGGCTCGACCTCATAACCCGCGTTACGCAAGCCGTCGGCCAGCAGTTGGGCATTGGCATGGTCGTCGGCCAGGCGGGCGACATGATGATCGAGGGCATACAACCCCGCCGCCGCCAGGATCCCGGCCTGGCGCATACCGCCGCCGACCATCTTGCGCAAGCGACGGGCCTTGCCGATCAGCTCCGCCGAACCGCACAACACCGAGCCCACCGGTGCGCCCAAGCCCTTGGACAGGCACACCGACACCGAATCGAAATGTTGGGTAATCTGCCGCGCATCGACGCCCAGCTTGACCGCCGCGTTGTACAACCGCGCGCCATCCAGGTGCAGGGCCAGGCCATGTTCCCGAGTGAAGGCCCGGGCCTGCGCCAGATAGTTCAGGGGCAACACCTTGCCCTGCATGGTGTTTTCCAGTGCCAGCAGGCGGGTGCGGGCAAAGTGGAAATCATCCGGTTTGATCGCCGCGGCCACCTGGGCCAGGTCCAGCGATCCGTCGGCCTGGACTTCCAGGGGTTGCGGCTGGATCGAACCCAGCACCGCCGCGCCGCCGCCCTCGTATTTATAGGTATGCGCCTGCTGACCGACGATGTATTCGTCGCCGCGCCCGCAGTGCGCCATCAAGCCCAACAGATTGCTCATGGTGCCCGTTGGCACGAACAGCGCCTCGGCAAAGCCCAGACGCTGAGCCAATTCGGCCTCCAGGCGGTTGACCGTCGGGTCTTCGCCGTAGACATCGTCGCCGGTGGCCGCTGTGGCCATGGCCTCCAGCATGCCCGCCGTGGGTTGGGTAACGGTGTCACTACGAAGATCGATAGCGTTCATGAATCTGGCCTCGGCAATGGGACGTGAACGTCGCTGCTGGTAAGAGAATTCCTTTCGAACCGAATTACTACGGGGGCAACCGCGATTTATCAAGGCCTGCGCGGCAAAAGCCCTTCGATGGCGCGGGAAAAATCGATATTAATCATCCAAAAGCCGCAATGCAGAGCGGAAAAATATGTGCTAAAAACTCACCGCCGCCGCAAAAGCCCGGTGGCAACGTTCTCAGGGCGGGGTGTAATTCCCCACCGGCGGTAATTGCGCGCAACGCGCATAGCCCGCGAGCGCTTGGCGACAGGAACCGCTTCGGCGGCGAATGGCGGCAAGGTCAGCAGACCCGGTGTGATTCCGGGGCCGACGGTCATAGTCCGGATGAAGAGAGAACGGGATTGGCGCCAAAGGGCCGTCCGCAGGCAGCTGCACGACAAGCTCGTGCGGTAGGTCTGTACGTACCCTTAAATCCCTTTCGATTCATATGCCCTGTTTTTCACACAAACAGGAGTCAGAACAGATGCAACCCACCGCAATCGACAGCAAAAGCAAACCCCATCACGGCGAACGCGTGGCGTTTATCCAGGCCTGCTGGCACAAGGAAATCGTCGACCAGAGTCGCAAAGGTTTCGTCGGCGAAATGCTCGCCCAGGGTTATCAGGAAAGTGATATCGACTTCTTCGAAGTCGGTGGCGCCTTCGAAATTCCACTACACGCCAAGCTGCTGGCCAAGTCCGGCCGTTATGCCGGCATCGTCGCCGCGGGCCTGGTGGTGGACGGCGGTATCTACCGTCACGAGTTCGTCGCCCAGTCGGTGATCAGCGGCCTGATGCAGGTCCAGCTGGAAACTGAAGTGCCGGTGTTCTCGGTGGTCCTGACCCCGCATCACTTCCACGCCGGCGAAGAACACCAGAAGTTCTTCTTCGAGCATTTCGTGCACAAAGGCCAGGAAGCGGCGAAGACCTGCGCCGACACCCTGCACAAGACCCGCGCCCTGCGTCGGCCTGAGCAGCGGGTAGCGGTGTAAGCGGCAGACGCTGAAGCCATCGCGAGCCAGCTTGCGATGGCTTTTGTAGCCGCTGCCGCAGGCTGCGGCTACACATGACGTGTCAGGCCAGGCCGTCGGCCGTGGTCGGCACGATCAGGATCCCGGCACGCAGGCCGTTCTTCACCTTGGGGTTGGGGAAAATGATTCGTGCACCCTCCTCCTCGACTATCCAGCGGGTCTGGGCGATGTCGTCGGCCAGCAGGTAACCCACCTCCAGTTCGGAGAAGTTCTCGATGTCCGCCGGCAGATGCAGGTGGAAGGTGTCGCTGTGCTTGATGATTTCTCGGGCGACGCTGAACAGTTGCAAACCGTCCAACCCGTCTTGCGCCATCGGCGGCTCGCAGCCTTCGATGATCTGCTTCAGGCGGGTTTCCAGGCGCTCGACGTTCACTCCCTGGTTCTGCCCGAACGGCCGGGCCTTGCCCAGCTCGAGGGTGAAAGACTCGGCGTCCAGCTTGTCGTAGGTATAAGAGCTGAACACGATGGACGGCTTGTTCTGCAGCAGCACCGCCTCCATGCCCGCCGCCCGCAGGCGCGCCAGCTCCCGGCGTGAATGCTGACGCCCCTCTTTCCAGGGATACAGGGCGAACTGCTCGATCTTCGAACCACGGATCGCGGTATGCAGGTCGTAATGCAGGCGCGTGCGGTCCGGCACGCTGAAGAAGCTCGCCGCCAGGCGCTCCAGCTCACAGGCGCGCAAGGCCTCGGTGCCGCTGCTTTGTTCGTGACGGCCGTTGAACAGCCGGTTGATGTCCTGCTCGATGAAACGCTCGCCGCGGCGCATGGCCTCGGGGTTGCCGAACAGGAACAGAATACGGGCGCACGGCTTGAGGTCGCCGCGGGCGATGTCGTGCAACAGACGGTCGAGCAATTCGATCGGAGCCGTCTCGTTGCCGTGGATGCCGGCCGACAACAGCAGGTCCATGCCATTGTCTCGCGCCTGGGGCGGGCGGACTTCCAGCGCCCCTTCGCTCAGCCAGCGCATCCGCACGCCGTCGACAGTCAGTTGAGTCTTCTCCGCCGGTTCGCGACCGGCGAGGGTCAGTTCAAGCAGTTTGCCGAGGGCGAGCATAAAACGTTATTCCTTAATGGTCGTGCTGGCAGTCGGGGCCGTGCACGTGATCGTCGTCGCCGGCGTCGGCCGGTTCCATTTCCAGTTGCAGACTTACCAGATTAGTCGCCAATGGGCGCAGCAGCAGGTTGGCGTACTCCTCGTCGCCTTCCTCGACGTCCACGCCGATCAGCAGCTGGCCGCGGCCGTCCTGCTGGATCCACACTTCCTTGCCTTGCCACATCACGGCAAAGCGGGTGCAGGAGGTTTCCAGCTGAGTGCCGTCTTTGTCTTCAAGGATCAGCTGCAGGGTATCGCTCATTTATTACGCTCTCATCTGGAGATAAAGCGGCGCGCCTGGATCGGCAGATCCAGGCGCGGGCTTTCAATTGATCTGGAATGGATAAACCGCGCCCAGTTTAAGGATTTGCGTCAGTTCATCCAATGCCGTCCGGCACTCAAGCAGCAATTGCGGGTCCGCCAGGTCGCTTTCGCTCAGGCGGTCGCGGTAGTGCTTTTCGACCCATTGGGTCAGCGTGTCGTACAACGGCGCGGTCATGATAACCCCTGGGTTGACCGCCGCCAGTTCGGTTTGGTTGAGCGCGACCCGTAGCCGCAGGCACGCCGGGCCACCGCCGTTCTGCATGCTCTGCTTGAGGTCGAAGACCTTCACCTCGCGGATCAGGCCGCCGGAGCTGGTCAGGCTTTGCAGGTACTGCCAGACGCGCTCGTTGGCGCGGCATTCTTCCGGCACGATCAGCAGCATCGAACCATCGCCACGGGACAGCAGCTGGCTGTTGAACAGGTAGGAACGCACCGCGTCTTCCACCGTGACCTGCGCGCGCGGCACACAGACCGCCTGGAAGTTGCCGCCGCGCTTGGCCAGCTTGGCCTGCAGCTCGGCGAGCATCTTGTCGGTCTCGAGGAACGCATCCTCGTGGTAGAACAGCACCTCGCCGTTGCCCACCGCGATCACGTCGTTGTGGAACACGCCCTGGTCGATCACCGACGGGTTCTGCTGGGCATACACCACGCCGTCGTCGCTCAGGCCGTGCAGTCGGGCAACGGCCTGGGAGGCTTCCAGGGTCTGGCGCGCCGGGTACTTCTGCGGAGCCGGGTAGCGGGTATCGAAAGCGCTGCGGCCGAAGACGAAGAACTCGACACCGGCCTGGCCGTAGTCACGGCAGAAACGGGTGTGGTTGGCCGCGCCTTCGTCGCCGAACTGCGCCACCGCCGGCAGCGCCGCGTGATGGGCGAAGTGCTTCTGGTCGGCGAACATCGCCCCCAGCACCCGGCTGGTGGTCGGGTGCTCGATGCTGCGGTGATATTTGCAGTTCAGGTTGGCGGCGGTGAAATGCACGCGACCGTCGGCGGTGTCGGCGCTCGGGCTGACCGTGGCGGCGTTGGCCACCCACATGCTCGACGCCGAGCAACTGGCAACCAGCAGCGGCATCGCCTCCTTGGCGGCACGCTCGATGACCTGGGCATCGCTACCGGCAAAACCCAGCCGGCGCAGAGCGGCCACGTCCGGGCGCTCCTGGGGGGCCAGCACGCCTTGCTGGAAACCCATTTCCATCAGCGCCTTCATTTTCGCCAGGCCCTGCAGCGCCGCTTCCTTGGGGTTGGAAGCCTGCTGGCTGTTGCTCTGGGACGCGACGTTGCCGTAGGACAGGCCGCCGTAGTTATGGGTAGGCCCCACTAGACCGTCGAAATTGACTTCATAGGATTTCATCAGCGAGGCTCCACGAAAATCTGTTGTTATAAATTCGGTTCGACCGCTGCGCGGTCATCGCGAGCAGGCTCGCTCCTACCTGGGAGCGAGCCTGCCCGAGACGCCAACGGCGTCTTACGAAAGCTTCACACCCGGGGTCAGCGCGCTCGGCAAGGCCAGGCTCGCGGTCTCCAGGGACGCCACCGGGTACGCGCAGTAATCCGCCGCGTAATAGGCACTGGCGCGATGGTTGCCGGAGGCGCCCACGCCACCGAACGGCGCGCTGCTCGCGGCACCGGTCAACTGCTTGTTCCAGTTGACGATGCCGGCCCGGCTTTCCAGCCAGAACTGCTGATAACGCGCTTCGGAATCCGACAGCAGGCCGGCCGCCAGACCGTACTGGGTGTCGTTGGCCTCGGCGATCGCCCCATCGAAATCGGCGTAGCGAATCACTTGCAGCAACGGGCCGAACAGTTCTTCGTCCGGGCGCTCGGCCACCGCGCTCACATCGAGAATGCCCGGGGTCAGCAGCGCGGCCTGGGCCTGCGGCTGGGTCATCGGCAACAGCGCCACAGCGCCCTTGGCCAGCAGGCTTTCCTGGGCCTGCATCAGAGCCTGGGCCGCGCCCAGGGAAATCACCGAACCCATGAACGGCGCCGGCTGCTGGTCGAACGCGCCGACCTCGATGCTCGAACTGACCGCCACCAGGCGCTCCAGCAACCGGTCGCCCCAGGCGCCTTGCGGCACCAGCAGACGGCGGGCGCAGGTGCAGCGCTGGCCGGCGGAAATGAAGGCCGACTGGATGATGGTGTAGACCGCCGCGTCCAGGTCCGCGACCTGATCCACCACCAGCGGGTTGTTGCCGCCCATTTCCAGGGCGAGGATCTTGTCCGGACGACCGGCGAACTGCTGGTGCAGATGATTGCCGGTGCGACTGGAGCCGGTGAAGAACAGGCCGTCGATCCCCGGATTGGCGGCCAGGGCGATACCGGTTTCCCGCGCACCTTGCAGCAGGTTCAGGACACCCGCCGGCAGGCCGGCTTCGATCCAGCACTTGACGGTCAGCTCGGCGACTTTCGGGGTCAGCTCGCTGGGCTTGAACAGCACGCTGTTGCCCGCCAGCAAAGCCGGCACGATGTGACCATTGGGCAGGTGGCCCGGGAAGTTGTAGGGGCCGAACACCGCCACCACGCCGTGGGGCTTGTGGCGCAGCACCGCGGTGGCGTCGCCCAGCGGGCCGCTCTTCTCGCCGGTACGCTCACGGTAGCTCTGCACCGAAATCGCGATCTTGTTGACCATGCTGGTCACCTCGGTCGCGGCTTCCCACAGTGGCTTGCCGGTTTCTTCGCCGATGCAGCGCGCCAGTTCGTCGGCGTGGCTTTTCAGGCTGGCAGCAAAGGCTTCCAGCACGGCGATACGCTCGTCCAGCGAACGCTTGGCCCAGCTCGGGAATGCCTGGCGCGCGGCCTGCACGGCACTTTCAACCTGGGCGGCGGTGGCGCCGTTGCCCGACCACAACACCTGCTGGGTCACCGGATTCAAGGACGCGAAGGCTTCGCCCTGGCCTGGCAGCCACTGGCCTGCGATGTAAAGCGTGTTCATTATTTCGACTCCCGGGGGGCAGACAGCGCAACGGCACGGACCTGATCGCCCGCATTGAGTTGCAGGCGTTTGGCGGTCAGCGCATCGACCACCAGGGTGCCTGAGGCAAAGCGCGCAGGAGCGGCCGTGATGCGGCAGTCCTCGCGCTTGCGGTTGTGAATCAGGAAAGGCGTGGCGTCGTCGCCCGGCGTGCCGATAGCCAGCACCAGCGCCTGACTGTCACGCACCGCGCGGATCTTGCTGGTTTCGCACTCCACTGCCGGGCCGGCGTCGAAGATGTCGACGTAGCCCTGGTAGCTGAACCCCTCGCTCTTGAGCATGGCCAACGCCGGCTCGGTATCGGTGTGCACCTTGCCGATCACGTTGCGCGCGTCCTCGGAGAGGAAGCAGGTGTACAGCGGAAACTTCGGCATCAGCTCGGCGATGAACGCCTTGTTGCCCACGCCGGTCAGGTAGTCGGCCTGGCTGAATTCCATCTTGAAGAAGTGCCGGCCCAGGCTTTCCCAGAACGGCGAGCGCCCGGCGGTGTCGGACATGCCGCGCATCTCGGCGATGATCTTGTTGCCGAACAGCTGCGGGAACTCGGCAATGAACAGCATGCGCGCCTTGGCCAGCATGCGGCCGTTGAGACCGGTGCGGTAATCGGCGTGCAGGAACAACGAGCACAGCTCGGAGTTGCCGGTCAGGTCGTTGGCCAGGAACAGGGTCGGAATCTCGCGGTAGATGTTCAGCTCCTGGGAGGCGCTGACTGTCAGGCCGACCCGGAAGTTATACCAGGGCTCACGCAGACCGACGGCGCCGGCGATCGCGGAAATCCCCACCACGCGACCGTTGTCGTCCTCGAGCACGAACAGGTAGTCCGCATCGCCCCGCTCGGCTTCGCCGCGGAAGGTCTTTTCCGCCCAGCCCACACGATGGGTCAGGCGCTCTTCGTTGGCCGGCAAGGTGGTGAGACCGGTGCCGGTGCTGCGGGCCAGGTCGATCAGAGCGGGTAAGTCGCTGCTGCGTACGGGACGAACGATCATGCTATCTCCTCAGACGAAGGCCGCTGACGGCCCCCGCGAAACTCGCTGCTTTCCAGGATTCTTTCCAGCCACTTTCTACTGGCAGGGCGGCAGCCGTTAGACCGCTACCAGGCGCACGCTGGCGCCTTCGCCGACACCCAGGGCTTCGGCCGCCTGCAGATCCAGGGTCACCGGTTTGCCTGGCGCGTAATCCAGCTCCAGCATCACCGCGCGGTAATCCTGCAACTGCGCATTGGCGACCAGGTACTGGCGTCCACCGCCCTTGGCGACCTCGCCGATCCTCACCGGCACCACACGGCTCTGGGCGATCGAACGGATCCCCGAAACCCGGGCGTGCAGGGTCGGGCCGCCGTCGAAGATGTCGATGTAGTGATCGGTCTCGAAGCCTTCGCGCATCAGGATGTCGAAGGTGATCTGCGCCCGCGGGTGGACCTGGCCCATGGCTTCCTGCGCGGCGTCCGGCAGCAGCGGCACATAGATCGGGTAATGGGGCATCAGCTCGGCGAGGAAGGTGCGGCTTTTCAGCCCGCACAGACGCTCGGCGGCGGCGTAATTGAGGTCGAAGAAGTTGCGGCCGATGGCGTCCCAGAACGGCGAGTCGCCATTCTCATCGCTGTAGCCGACGATCTCGGTGACCACTGAGTCGGCAAAGCGCTCCGGATGGTTGGCGACGAACAGCAGGCGCCCGCGGGAGTTGAGTTCCGACCACGGCGAGCCCACCAGTTCCGGGACCACGTAGAAGCTGGTCAGCAAGCTATTGCCAGTCAGGTCGTGGCACTGGGAAAGCACATGGATCTTGTTGTGGATCTTCAGCTCGCGGGAAGCGTGCACGAAGGTTTCGTTACGGAAGCTGTAGAACGGCTCGGAGTAACCGGCCGAGGCGACGATGGCCGAGCAACCGACCAGCTTGCCGGCTTCGGTGTCCTCGAGGACGAAGAAGTAGCTCTCCTCGCCGTTGAAGCTCACTTCGGCGGCGAACGAGGCCTCGCTGGCGGCAATCTTGTCGCTCAGGCGTTCCACGTCATCCGGCAAGGAAGTGACACCAATCGGGCTGTCCGCAGCCAGACGCTGTACCTCGCCCAGATCAGCCATTTGCGCGGGGCGCATCACCAGCATGGTGTCACTCCTTACTCAGAACAGGCCGGCCACAGGGCCGACTCAGGGAAAAAAATGCCGGGACAGCCCGGCACGGAAAATGGGGCTCGACGCTCACCGCAACAGATGAGCGCCGAGGAATACCGTCGCCCGGATCAGGCTTGGGTCAGCTTGGCTACCGCGCGCTCGAAGCGCTGCAGGCCTTCGTCGATGTCCGCGTCTTCGACCACCAGGCTCGGGGCGAAACGCACCACGTCCGGACCGGCCTGCAGGATCATCAGGTTTTCTTTTTCAGCGGCGTTGAACACGTCCTTGGCCTTGCCTTTCCAGGCATCGCTGAGCACGCAACCGAGCAGCAGGCCCAGGCCACGCACTTCGGTGAACAGGCCGTACTTCTCGCCGATCTGCAGCAGGCGGGTCTTGAACCGATCGTGCTTGGTCTTCACGCTGTTCAGCACCTCTGGGGTGTTGATCACGTCGATCACCGCGCCGGCGACCGCACAGGCCAGCGGGTTGCCGCCGTAGGTGGTGCCGTGGGTACCGACCACCAGGTGCTTGGCCAGTGCTTCGGTGGTCAGCATCGCCGCGATCGGGAAACCGCCGCCCAGGCTCTTGGCGCTGGTCAGGATGTCCGGGGTCACGCCGTAGTGCATATAGGTGAACAGCTCGCCGCTGCGGCCCATGCCGGTCTGTACTTCGTCGAACACCAGCAGTGCGTTGTGCTCGTTGCACAGCTCGCGGGCACCTTGCAGGTAAGTCCGCTCGGCCGGCAATACGCCGCCTTCGCCCTGGACCGGTTCCAGTACCACCGCGCAGGTCTTGTCCGAAATCGCCGCTTTCAATGCAGCCAGATCGTTGTAAGGAACGTGGGTGATGCCGGTGATTTTAGGACCGAAGCCGTCGGAGTACTTCGACTGGCCACCGACGTTCACGGTGAACAGGGTGCGGCCGTGGAAGCTGTTGAGGGCGGCGATGATTTCGTATTTTTCCTCGCCGAAACGGTCGAATGCGACGCGACGGGCCAGCTTGAAGGCGGCCTCGTTGGCTTCGGCACCGGAGTTACAGAAGAACGCGCGCTCGGCGAAGGTGGCGTCCACCAGCTTGTGCGCCAGGCGCAGGGCCGGCTCGTTGGTGAAGACGTTGGATACGTGCCACAGCTTGCCGGCCTGTTCGGTCAGTGCCGCGACCAGCGCCGGGTGGGCATGGCCCAATACGTTGACCGCGATCCCGCCGGCAAAGTCGATCAGTTCTCGGCCCGACTGATCCCAGACTCGGGAGCCCGCGCCACGCACAGGAATGAAAGCCGCAGGCGCATAGTTGGGAACCATAACCTGATCGAAATCGGCGCGTTGCACCGGAGTTTGCTCAACGGACATCGGAGTCTCCTGAAGAGGAACGCCTGCCTGAAACTGGCGAGCGATGGGGGGATTGTAAGGACAGTTTTCTGCCCGGCCTTGTCGCCAAGCGACAACTTCTTATAGCGCCAACCCCGGTTTTACGTGGGTTTACGGCAATGCGACAAATAGCGTCGCAAAGGCGCAGTTTAAACTGCCGAGGGCCTTAACGGCAGGATTGTCCAACGATTTGCGCAGCAGATTACGGCCCATCGCGAGCCAGCTTCGCCCTACAGGAGAACGCACTCTCTTTGCAGGAACGAAGCTAGCTCGCGATGGAAATCTGACAGGCAAAACGAAAGAAGCGAATCAACCGCGCTCGGAAGGCACCGAGGACAGTTCGAAGGGGCTGCTGCTGCGCCGCTGGTTGCGGTCTTCCCGCGGCGTGGCGCCGAAGAAGTTGCGGTAGGCGCTGGAGAAATGCGGCCCCGAGGAGAAGCCGCAGGACAGGCCGATCTGGATGATCGACTTGCTGGTCTGCATCAGCATCTGCCGGGCCTTGTTCAGGCGCAGCTCCAGGTAGTACTGGCTCGGCACCCGATTGAGGTATTGCTTGAAGATCCGCTCCAGCTGCCGCCGCGAGACGCACACATGCTGGGCGATTTCGTCGGTGGTCAGCGGCTCTTCGATATTGGCCTCCATCAGCAGCACTGCCTGGGTGAGCTTCGGATGACTGGAACCCAAACGGTTCTGCAGCGGAATGCGTTGACGCTCGCCACCTTCGCGAATGCGCTCGACCACCAGTTCTTCCGAAACCGCGCCGGCCAGCTCCGCACCGTGGTCACGCGCCAGCACCGCCAGCAGCAGGTCCAGCACCGACATCCCGCCGCACGCTGTCAGGCGATCGCGATCCCAGTCGAACAGATGGCTGGTGGCGATGACCTTGGGGAAGCGCTCGGCGAAATCGTCCTGCCAGCGCCAGTGCACCGCCGCCCGGTAACCGTCGAGAAAACCCAACTGCGCCAGGGGATAGACGCCGGCGGACAAACCACCGATCACACACCCGGCACGCACCAGTTGCTTGAGCGCGCTGCTCAGGGCCGGCGCCAAGGCGGCGGGAGGCTCGTCGGCCAGCAGGAACAGTTTCTGGCAGCCCTCGAGCTTGCCCGACCAAGGCTCGCCCGGCAGTTGCCAGGCGCCCTCGGCCGGCGCTTCGGCCTGCAGGAAGGCCAGCTCGTAGACCACTTCCGGATGCACGCGCTGAGCGACACGCAAGGCCTCCTCGGCCAGCGCCAGCGTCAAGGCTTTAGTGCTGGGCCAAATCAGGAAACCAATTCGATGGGCAGTCATGGCGAGCAATCCGAAACGAAAACAGGGTGAGAGGCGAAGGCGGCCGCAACCAAATTAGACCATCTGGCGCGCGGTGCGCAGCATGACCTAATTTGGTGCGTTACGGGAGTGATTTACTTCAAGCTACCCGAGAGGAATTGTTGCAAACGTTCAGACTGCGGATTGACCAGCACTTCCCGCGGGTTGCCGCTCTCTTCCACCAGGCCCTTGTGCAGGAACACCAGCTGGTTCGAGACTTCGCGGGCAAAGCCCATTTCGTGGGTCACCACCACCATGGTCCGGCCTTCCTGGGCCAGGGACTGCATCACTTTCAGTACGTCACCCACCAGCTCGGGGTCGAGCGCCGAAGTCGGTTCGTCGAACAGCATCACCTCAGGCTCCATGGCCAGCGCCCGGGCGATCGCCACGCGCTGCTGCTCGCCACCGGACATATGGCCCGGGTAGGCATCCTTGCGATGCGCCACGCCAACCTTGGCCAGGTAGTGCTCGGCCTTTTCCCGGGCTTCAGCCTTGGGTACGCCCAGCACATGCACCGGCGCTTCCATGATGTTTTCGATGGCGGTCATGTGCGACCACAGGTTGAAGTGCTGGAACACCATCGACAGGCGCGAGCGCATGCGCTGCAACTGCTTGGGATCGGCCGCCTTCAGCGCGCCATCCTTGTTCGCCACCAGCTTCAACTCTTCGTTGTTCAGCAGGATCTTGCCGGCGTGCGGCTGCTCCAGCAGGTTGATGCAACGCAGGAAGGTGGATTTGCCGGAGCCACTGGAGCCGATGATGCTGATCACATCGCCGGCCGCGGCCTTCAGGGACACGCCCTTGAGCACTTCGTGACTGCCGTAGCGTTTATGCAGGTCTTGGACTTCAAGTTTGTACATGCTGTCGATTCTCACAAAAGCAGTCAGTCGTTGAGCAAGCGCCCGTGCCGCAGCGCTTCGCGCCCCGCCACCTTGGCCAGCCAGAAACCGGGTTGGGCGTACCGCAGCCGCTCAAGGGCGAACAACACGCCGCTGGTGCCGGCACACAGGGTGCTGACCCGATCGGATAAGGGATCAATCACTTCAAAAATCGGCTCGCCCTTCTCCACCCAGCTACCGGCCGGACGCAGAAAACTCACCACGCCGGGATGCGGCGCAAACAACAATTCGGTTCCTTCGAAAGGCATGGCCTCGCACGCTTCATGCTGCGGCGCCGGCCACTCACCGGCGATCAGCCCTTGCTCGGCGAGGAACGCCAGGATGCCTTCGGCATAGGCCTCGGCTTGCAGACGACCGGTGTCGGCCTGGCCACCCAGCTCGAGGGTGGTCGCCAGGCAGGCCAGCGGAATCTGCGCCTGGGGGAACTGGCGCGACAGGCGCAACCAGGGCAACGAGCAGGCCTCGTCGAACGAGCTGCCGCCGGAATCTTCCGCCAGCAGGCCGACCCGCACATTCAAATGGGCCGCCAGGGAACGCCACTGCGGCCAGTGCTGCGGCAAGGCATACATATGCAGCGCCGCTTCCGCATCGCAGTGCAGGTCCAGTACCACGTCCGCCGTGCAAGCGTGACCCAGGAGGATGCGCTGCATGCCCTGCAACTGACTGGATGGCGCCGGCAGCTCGGCCAGCACATCGCTCATGGCCTGGCGGATCACCCGAATATTGGCGTGCGGGTCATCCCCCAGGCAGCCTTCCAGGCGAGCCGCGACCGGTGCGCTCAGCTCGACGAAATCACGGTTGAAGTTCTTGCCGCTACCGGCCTGGAACCGCCCCTGATGATTGCCCTGCAACAGCTGGCCCAGGCCCATCGGATTGGCCACCGGCACCAGCTCGATCACGCCATTCAGCGCACCCTGGGCTTCCAGCTCCGCCAGGCGCTTTTTCAGCTCCCAGGCGGTGCGCATCCCCGGCAACTCGTCGGCGTGCAGGCTGGCCTGGATATAGGCCTTGCGCTCTCCGCTGCCGAACCGGAACACCGAGATCTGTCGCTCGCTGCCCAGGTGGCTCCACGGCAAGGCGTGGTCGATGCGTTCCATATCAGTGCTTCCGCGGCGCCAGGTAGCGCAGCCAGCGGCCTTCGGCCAGCTTGAACAGGCGCACCAGGATAAAGGTCAGGCACAGGTAGAACAGGCCGGCGGTGATGTAGGCCTCGAACGGCAGGTAGTACTGCGCGTTGACCGTACGGGCCGCGCCGGTAATGTCGATCAGGGTCACGATGGAGGCCAGACTGGTGGTCTGCAGCATCATGATCACTTCGTTGCTGTACTGCGGCAGCGCGCGGCGCAGGGCCGACGGCAGCAGGATGCGGGCATACATCTTGTAGCGCGACATGCCCATGGCCTTGGCCGCCTCGATCTCGCCGTTCGGCGTGGCCTTGAGGCTACCGGCGATGATTTCGGCGGTGTAGGCGCTGGTGTTGATGGCGAACGCCAGGCAGGCACAGAAGGACGCGCTGGACAGCCACGGCCAGAGGAAGCTCTGGCGCACCACATCGAACTGCGCCAGACCGTAGTAGATCAGGAACAGCTGCACCAGCATCGGCGTGCCGCGGATCACATAGGTGTAGAGCCAGGCGGTGAGGTTGACGATCGGCTGCTTGGAGACCCGCATCAACCCCAGGGGCAATGCCACCAGCAGACCGAAGAACAGCGACAGGGCCAACAGCTTCAGGGTGGTCAGCAGGCCACTGAAATACAGCGGCAGAGCCTCGTAGATGACGTTGTAGTCGAAGATCATAGATCGGCCGCCCTTACGCCTACCGAGTAGCGCTTCTCAAGGTGACGCAATGCCAGCAACGAGACACTGGTGATCACCAGGTACATCGCCGCCACCGCAAGGAAGAAGGTGAAAGGCTCGCGGGTGGCGTCTGCCGCCTGCTTGGCCTTGAACATCATGTCTTGCAGGCCCACCACCGAAATCAGCGCGGTGGCCTTGGTCAGCACCAGCCAGTTATTGGTAAAGCCCGGAATCGCCAGACGGATCATCTGCGGCACCAGCACCCGGAAAAACACCTGAAAACTGCTCATGCCATAGGCCATGCCAGCCTCCGCCTGCCCCTTGGGGATCGCCATGAAGGCGCCACGGAAGGTTTCCGACAAGTAGGCACCAAAGATGAAACCCAGGGTGCCGATACCGGCGGCCAGCGGGTTCAGGTCGATGTAGTCGTCATAGCCGAGCAGCGGTGCAACGCGGTTGAGCAGGTCCTGGCCGCCGTAGAAGATCAGCAGGATCAGCACCAGGTCGGGAACCCCGCGGATCACCGTGGAATACAGGTCGCCCAGCCAGGCCAGCCAGCGCACCGGCGAAAGCCGCAGCGCGACCCCGATCAGACCCAGAACGATGGCCAGGGCCATGGACGACAAGGCAAGCTGAAGCGTCAGCCAAGCGCCGTCGAGGATGACAGCCCCGTAGCCTTTCAACATGATTCAGGTCCTCGAAAATTGGGATGAAAAAATGGCGCAAACTTCAGAGATTCTGCTGCTTGCGCCATCTCGGACTTGCTGATTCGACGATTTACTGGCCGTAAATATCGAAATCGAAGTACTTGTCCTGGATTTGCTTGTACTTGCCGTTCGCGCGAATGGCGGCGATCGCCGCGGTGATCTGGTCTTTCAGCGCATCACCCTTGCGTACGGCGATACCGATACCGTCACCGAAGTACTTGGCGTCGGTGAACGCCGGACCGACGAATGCGAAGCCTTTGCCGGAATCGGTCTTCAGGAAACCGTCACTCAACAGGGTAGCGTCCGCCACGGTGCCATCGAGGCGACCGGCCGCCACGTCCAGGTAGATTTCGTTCTGCGAGCCATAAGGCTTGATCTCGGCACCCAGCGGCGCCAGCACCTCACGGGCGAAGCGCTCATGGATAGAACCGCGCTGCACGCCGATGTTCTTGCCCTTGAGCTCGGCCAGGTTTTCGCTGATCTGGGTGCCGGCCTTCATGACCAGGCGCGCCGGGGTGTTGTAGTACTTGCCAGTGAAGTCCACGGACTTCTTGCGGTCGTCGGTGATCGACATGGACGACAGGATCGCATCGATCTTGCGCACCTTGAGCGCCGGGATCAGACCGTCGAACTCCTGCTCGACCCACACGCACTTGACCTTCATTTCTTCGCACAGCGCGTTGCCGATGTCGTAGTCGAAACCGACGATGCTGCCATCCGGAGCCTTGGAGGCGAACGGAGGGTAAGCCGCTTCGATACCAATTTTCAGAGGCTTTTCATCGGCGAACGCCGGCAGGGCGAGTACGGAGGACAGTGCCAGGGCGCCAAGAAGCACGAGTTTCTTCATCTTAGGACTCCATCGGTAAAGGGCGAAAACGGCAGAGTGAGCGATAGCCCAATATGCGAATGGGTGGAACCTGATAGCGGTGCTGCGTCCTTGAAGCCCCGGCGACGAACCCCAGACGGGTTCTCCGGCAGGCAACGACGAGCGAGTGATCGGCATTCTAACGACAGGCCCGAAGCCGATATTTCCTCAATGCGACAACAAATTACAGAAGCACCGAGAAACCAGGCCGAGCACATTGACAGCTCTTCAGAATTATGCAAGAGCAAAAGACGGTGAACCAATCTACGTTGCAAATTGCGGGCCTATTATTCGCAAAGCCTTCTATTCCGGCAAGCGCAGCGTTATGACTTATTTTTTACAGGCCCTGCAAAGCCCTCAAAACGGGGCCTGGCGTTTCCCATTGCCCCGAAAGCGGGCAGCAGGTTACACCGTCGGTAACATTCAGATACGCCTGATGGACAGGCCGATATTTATTCGATCAAAGCCCCTCCCCCTGTAGCCGCTATCGCAGGCTGCGACCAGCCCCAGGAGACCCGCTTTTGAGGACCCTGAAGGCCCTTATCGTAGCCATCGACAGCGGCTACAAAAGCCCCCACGAAAAAGCCCCGCCCGGCACAGGGCCGGGCGGGGCTTTGCTTGACGCAGGACGGTCTTAAGCGACGTTCATGGTCTTGTGGGTATCGACCAGGTGCTGCACCACACTCGGGTCCGCCAGGGTGGAGATATCCCCCAGGCTGTCGTATTCCGCCGTGGCGATCTTGCGCAGGATACGGCGCATGATCTTCCCGGAGCGGGTCTTCGGCAGCCCCGGCGCCCACTGGATGACGTCCGGCGAGGCGATCGGACCGATTTCCTTGCGCACCCAGTTCTTCAGTTCCAGGCGCAGCGCCTCGTTTGGCTCCTCGCCACCATTGAGGGTGACGTAGACATAGATGCCCTGCCCCTTGATGTCATGAGGCACGCCAACCACTGCGGCTTCGGCGACTTTCGGGTGCGCGACCATCGCGCTCTCGATCTCGGCGGTACCCATGCGGTGACCGGACACGTTGAGCACGTCGTCCACCCGCCCGGTGATCCACCAGTAGCCGTCTTCGTCGCGACGGGCACCGTCACCGGTGAAGTACATGCCGCGGAAGGTCTTGAAGTAGGTATCGACGAAACGATCGTGGTCGCCGTACAGGGTGCGCGCCTGGCCCGGCCACGAATCGAGGATCACCAGGTTGCCTTCGGCGGCGCCCTCGATGATGTTGCCCAGGTTGTCCACCAGCGCCGGCACCACGCCGAAGAACGGACGTGCCGCCGAGCCCGGCTTGAGGGCATGCGCCCCCGGCAGCGGGCTCATCAGGGTCGCGCCAGTTTCGGTCTGCCACCAGGTATCGACGATCGGGCAACGGGATTGACCGACGTTCTTGTAGTACCAGTCCCAGGCTTCCGGGTTGATCGGCTCGCCCACCGAACCCAGCAGGCGCAGGCTGCTGCCATCGGCGCCTTCGCAGGCAGCGGTGCCGGACGCCATCATGGCGCGGATCGCGGTCGGCGCGGTGTAGAGGATATTGACCTTGTGCTTGTCGACAATCTTCGCCACGCGGGTCACGTCCGGGTAGTTCGGCACCCCCTCGAACAGCACGGTAGTCGCGCCATTGGCCAGCGGACCGTAGACGATATAAGTGTGGCCGGTGACCCAGCCGACGTCGGCGGTGCACCAGTAGATTTCCCCCGGACGGTAATCGAACACGCGCTCGTGGGTCAGGGCCGCATACAGCAGGTAACCGCCGGTGGTGTGCTGCACGCCCTTCGGCTTGCCGGTGGAGCCGGAGGTATAAAGGATGAACAGCGCTTCCTCGGCGCCCATTTCCTTTGGCGCACAGACGGTACCGGCCACCTTCATCAGGTCTTCGTACCAGATGTCGCGATGCTGGTTCCACTTGATGTCGCCCGAAGTGCGCTTGCACACGATGACCTTCTGGATGCTGCTGGTTTCCGGGTTGGTCAGCGCGTCGTCGACATTGGCCTTGAGCGGAATCTTCTTGCCCGCGCGGATGCCTTCGTCGGCGGTGATCACCACCTTGGAGCGGCAGTCGATGATCCGCCCGGCCAGCGCTTCCGGCGAGAAGCCGCCGAACACCACCGAGTGAATCGCGCCGATCCGGGTACAGGCCAGCATGGCGACCACGGCTTCGGGAATCATCGGCATATAGATAGTCACCACGTCGCCGCGGTGCACGTCCTGGCCACGCAGGGCGTTGGCGAACTTGCAGACCTGCTCGTGCAGCTCGCGGTAAGTGATGTGACGGCTTTCGGAAGGATCGTCGCCTTCCCAGATGATCGCGGTCTGATCGCCGCGCTCGGCCAGATGGCGATCCAGGCAGTTGTAGGAGACGTTGAGGGTGCCGTCGGCAAACCATTTGATATCGACATGGTGGTCGTCGAAGGAAGTCTGCTTCACCGTGGTGAAAGGCTTGATCCAGTCGAGGCGCTTGGCCTGCTCGCGCCAGAAGCCGTCCGGGTTGACGACCGACTGCTGGTACATGGCCTTGTAGGTCGCCTCGTCAGTCAACGTATTGGCCGCAACCTCGGGACGAACGGGATACAGAGAAGCCGCACTCATCTTTCTTACCTCGGTGACATAGTTGTTGTTGTATGACCCCGTTGTAGCCGGGGCGGCCTTATAGAACCATTCGACGATGGTAGTAACAAGCCCCCGCCCACTTTCGAAAAAGAGCCTTGTCCCCGTCTACTACGGCACTTGCAGCAGTTTGCGCAGCATTTGAAAAGTCGCTGCCGGGCCACCGAAGACCGCTTTTACCGGGATTGTTACAAAAACCGTCAACAGTGTTTATCAAAAGCACGCCTGTATGAGGCACACCCGGGCGCCTAAAATCGACCTCGCCAACAAGGCAACGCGATTAACCAAGTTGCAGCCCCCACGAAGGCAGTTAATCCAAAACTTTTACTCAAGTTCCACACGCAGCCCCACAAAGGCTGCGTGAACCCACACGACCCTGGAAAGGTGGAATCAAATGAAAGCTCTATTAGTTCTGGCCCTCAGCAGTCTTTGCGCTACAGCAATGGCCGATGAGATCCCGACTGATGTTGCAAGCCAGCAACCCCCGGTAGAGGAATACTCTTACTCGTCCCACCTGGATATCGCCAAAGTTATATCCATGAGCGAAGTTCCGAATGTATGCGAAGTTGTACCAGCGCGTATGGAATATGAAGACTCCAAAGGCCAGCGGCATATTCTTCAATACCGCGTAATGGGTAACGGTTGCTCTAACGGTTAATAACCAAGTTCATTGCACAGACATCGATGACTGCCGGCCGCAAGAAATCCCTCTTGCGGCAAAGATGCCCGCACAGCCAGAGGCATCGCCCCACGACGTGCGACCACGGCAATCGCACGCATTCTTTCCCTGGATGCGCATCACCGCCCACGGCACCGATGCCCCGGCTTGAAGGTTGCCACCCATGACTCGGACTGATGGCGATTCACCCCCTCCCCAAGGGTGCTTCAGAGGTGATTTCAACGGCCGGAATCGAGGCATTCGAGTTGTGTTAAAACCCTGAAAATAGCTTTCAAAAACACAACATCTAGTAAAATTGGTTGTTTTTTGACCGTCTTCAGTATTTTTTTTCGAGACCGAAAAAAAATCTTCAGCGGCCAAAGCCTTGTAAACCCGCACTCTGCCTTCGGTCCTCGCCCTTCTCGGGCCCGCCTGCGCCCATCAGTCGCCCCACGCCCCTGAAAATATCCTTATAATGCGTCCACAAAACGGGCCTGCAACATTCCCTTACCGAATGAAAACGACCTGCTGAATCGCGCGCCGAAGCCGACACCTTCAGCTCAGCCCGACAGCAGCCTCGAAGCACCCGCACACGAATTTCGGTTTATTGCCTGCGTCACTGCTGCAACAAACGATTTCTTTTGATTTAACGCGGCTGGTAGCGCCGTGTGAAAAGCCAACCCTTTTGTTTTCACACGGGCATCTGGCCCTCAAGCAGGAGACGACACGTCATGCTGAGCTGGGACGAATTCGACAAAGAAGAAAGCGAAGCCACGGTCAAGGGCACCAACGCCGGCCAGGCTTCCGAAGCCACCATGGACCGCCTCGACAGCGCCGGTGGTGCCGCCGCTCTCGAAGCCCGTGCCGTGACCACCGCCGACTCGGCCGCTGTGATCCGCGCCAAGGCCGCCCTGGACGAACTGGACATCGCTGAAGGCATGGCCGAGCTGGAAGGTTCTTCCGCCCGCGTCGCCGTCGATGAAAAGCGCATGATCAACTGCCGCGCCGACCTCAACCAGCTGGTGCCATTCAAATACGACTGGGCCTGGCAGAAGTACCTGGACGGCTGCGCCAACCACTGGATGCCGCAAGAGGTCAACATGACCGCGGATATCGCCCTGTGGAAGAGCCCCGAAGGCCTGACCGACGACGAGCGTCGCATCGTCATGCGCAACCTGGGCTTCTTCTCCACCGCCGACTCCCTGGTCGCCAACAACCTGGCCCTGGCCGTATACCGCCTGATCACCAACCCCGAGTGCCGCCAGTACATCCTGCGCCAGGCCTTCGAGGAAGCGATCCACACCCACGCCTACCAGTACTGCATCGAGTCGCTGGGCATGGATGAAGGCGAAATCTTCAACATGTACCACGAGATCCCGTCGGTCGCGAAGAAAGCCGCCTGGGGCCTGCGCTACACCCGTGCGATCTCCGATCCGGAGTTCAACACCGGCACCGTCGAGACCGACAAGGAACTGCTGCGCAACCTGATCGCCTACTACTGCGTCCTGGAAGGCATCTTCTTCTACTGCGGCTTCACCCAGATCCTGTCCATGGGCCGCCGCAACAAAATGACCGGTGTCGCCGAGCAGTTCCAGTACATCCTGCGCGACGAATCCATGCACCTGAACTTCGGTATCGACGTGATCAACCAGATCAAGATCGAAAACCCGCACCTGTGGGATGCCGAGATGAAGGAAGAAGCAACCCAGATGATCCTCCAGGGCACCCAACTGGAAATCGAATACGCGCGTGACACCATGCCGCGCGGCGTACTGGGCATGAACGCCGCGATGATGGAGGACTACCTCAAGTTCATCGCCAACCGTCGCCTGTCGCAGATCGGCCTGAAAGAAGAATACCCAGGCACCACCAACCCGTTCCCATGGATGAGCGAGATCATGGACTTGAAGAAAGAGAAGAACTTCTTCGAGACCCGCGTGATCGAGTATCAGACTGGCGGCGCGCTGAGCTGGGATTGATTCCGGGTTCAAGCCCTGTGCCGGTTCCGAGCTGAACCGGCACGACGAAAGATCAAAAAAAGCCCTGACTCGTTCAGGGCTTTTTTGTGGGCGCTCCAGCATGGCTTTGCCTCAGGCTACTTCCTGCAACCCTCCCGCCAACAGTAGCGCCTGTTCAATTGGCAAAGGCCAAGGCGCCACGAATCTCCTTCTTCACCGCCTCGAAATCCGCCGCCGCTCGCGGATCGTCCAGCAGCCTCGCCACCAGCACCGCGGCGCTTATCTTTCCGCCCTCCAGGTCGCTGGGAAAATGCACGCCGGCAATGACCCGGCTGTCGGCGTTGATCTGGGCGCGGCCAAACAACTCGCTGCGCTTCTCCGGCAGCGCCATGCCCAGCAAGGTGGCGTTGAGGTAGCCGTTCATCGAATGGCCGCTGGGGTAGGAGTCGCCCTCCGGCGGTGGCAATACCGGTTTCACCAGCGGCGAGGCTTCATAGGGGCGCGCACGACCATAGCTGTGCTTGGCCGGCATCAGGAATTGCACCAGGTCCTCCTGGGCACGCCGGAAGAAGGCGCGGGTCAGGGGCAGCCGTTCGATGCTGAAGGCGGCACCGAGGGACTCCCGGGCGAAGTGGAACACGCTGTCCTCCCATTCATCATCCTGGCGGACCTGGTTCACCTGGGCACTGCTGCGCGCCGCCTGGGCTGCCAGCACAGCTTGCAGATCGCTTTGCTGCAGCGACGAATCGCTGGCGGGTGGCGGTGGCAGGTAGTCGGCCAGGCGGAACTGGTTCGCCGCCAGATAAGGAGCAGCCGCCTGCTCCGCCAGGACGCTCCCCGCAGCGGACAGGGCCAGAACAAACAACAATGAACGCGCCAAAACAGGCATATAAAGGTCCTCGTTATTGTGAGGGGAACAGCCGTCTGGCAGGTTCCCACCGGACCTTCATGCATGAGGCCGGCGCCTTCTTATCGGCCATTTCCCCGGGGCGTACTTGTCTCTCCTTGCCAAGGGTGTGACGTTCTCTGCCAGGGCGGCTCCATCTAGCTAAGCTTCTGTTTTTGCAAGCTTTAGCGCGTAAGACTCTCCTCTAAAGGGTGAGAGTTTTGTTAGCTAACTCGGTAGGAAATTTCGTCGATAAACCCGCCGGAAAACAGGACGGGAATATCGGGCGCGGCCTTTGTAAATGCCCTGAATGCTGTTGCCGCGACAGGGGGGGGACGACTGCGGGCTAGTGTATTTTTCGCGAGTAAACTCGCCTTACAGGAGAGCGATGAACAGGTTACGGCTTGTTCTGTTCGAGCGGGCGCCAGTCGAAATGCTGCCGCTCGCCAACACCGTTGAAGTCGACACGATAGGTGTGTTGCTTGCCGCCGAGATCGCAGACGCCAATCAGGTCGTGGTTGTGCTGTTCACGAGGCGGAGGGAGCTGGATGCGAACGGTACCCTGGCAGTTTTCGTAGTTGCACGGCGCGCTATTGCGATACAGCAGGTAATCGCCGCTGTCGTCACGCTCGACCCAGCGCCCATCGATGAAGCGCGCCTGGTCGGGTGGAATGCTGGCGGTGGCCATCTTGCGTTTACTGTTGCACAGGATGATCCCGACCATGGCCACAGCCATGAGGACATAGGCCAGGATCTTCGATTCCACGTTGAAGTAGGAAAGGATGCCCAGCGCATCGGCCAGGATCGACATGGCCGAAAGCGCCAGCACGGGCAGCGACAGGAAGAACGCCACCGCGCCCTTGATGGCACTGCCCCGGCTCACCCGTTCGACACTCCTGGGGTCGATGACGAACTGGATGCTGGTGCGTTCGGGCGCCTGGTTCTGGGCGATGTTGATGTGGTTACCGTCAGACATGAACCTGACCCCTTTCCGGTTATGGATGCATCGCTACCTACAAGATTATGCCGAGATAGACGCCCATGCCTGAAAAGATCAGTGCGCTCCCCGCCCCCACCCGCTATTAATAGCCTTCTTCACTCAAGGACCCGAGCCCCATGAAATTCGACAACGCCTACTGCATCAGCCTCGACGACAAGCTGTCGATCTATGACGTGCGCGATCTGAATTTCGACGAGACCCTGGCCTTCGATTCAGCCAAGGAACAGTTCCAGTGCCCCAACGATGCCTGTCGCGCCGCCTTCGCCCCGGACAATCAGTTGGGCACGTTCAATGCCAAGAACGTCAATTACATCCGCACCCCGCACTTCAAGAACCTGCCCGGCACCCGGCACCTCGAGGGCTGCCCTTATGCCAGCAGCAAGACCCTGACAACCGGGGTGGAAGGCCTGGAGGCCGAGGCTGATCGGGAAGAACACTTCCCCTCGGAACTGCTGCTGACCCGCCGTGAATACCTACGCAAACCCGCCAGCCCAGCCACGGATGGCGACACACCACGGGTGGCTGCGCCTGCCCCCTCCTCCAGCCCGCGACCGCCTCGCTCGAGCCAGGAGAGTACACCGGACAAGACCAGCGTCTTCGCCCATCCGGTGGAGTGTTTCGTGTCCAATATCGACGACAAGGACCTGCTCAAGCGCATGCCGTTGAAGATCGGCGAGCACACCGCGTCCTACGCTTCGTTCTTCAAGAGGATCGAATACCTGCTGGACAACAAAGGGTTGATCTACTGGGGCAAGATCCGGGAAATCAAGGACTACACCCAGAGCTTTCGCATCGACTTCGAGCAGAAGGTCTGGTTCAAGCAAGCGGACGAGGCGAAAAAAAAGCCCTACTCGGTCAATGTCTACCTGAGCAAAAAGCTGATCGAGAACTACCGCAAGCGCAAAGCCTTCCTCGCCGAGATCAAGCATGCCATCGACAGTGAGCAGGATCTGTACTGCTTCTTTTATGGCGTGACGCCGGAGCTCAAGCAGGTGCCGAGCAAGAAACACCCCGAGCAGACCTTCGGTGTGTTCAGCGCCAATATCGAGAATCTCGACCACTTCATTATTCGTGAAGCGCCAGGGTTGGCGATGGACTAGCCTGTCTTTGCCAACTCGCCTCGTTTTCAGTCAAAACGGTCAGAGAATAATGGCTCTTTAATGGCCATTTTTGAGCGTTCCAGCCTGAAAACCCGAGAAACAAACTGAAACAAAATTACCCATCCCTTACCCAGCGGGCCATTGAGGACCAGTGCGCAACTTCTTGCGCAATCCAGACGCGTTAGATTCCGCATCGTATTGATCCCCTTGGCCGCCTATTGCCCACGCAACTGCCGGAACAGAGGCGTCGACTCATGGAAGAACACTCATTTCAAGGAGCGATTCATGTTCAATCCTGCTGATCAGACATCTTTCAGCCTGACCGTCGACGACTTCCAGGGTGATTTGCAGGTGCTGTCGTTCGAGGGCATCGAAGGCATCAGCCAGCCGTTCCGTTTCGACCTGGAGCTGGTCAGCGAGAACCCCGACCTGGACCTGGAAACCCTGCTGCACAAGCAGGCGTTCCTCGCCTTCGACCCGCAGGGCTCGGGCATCCACGGCCAGATCTACCGCGTGGCCCAGGGCGATGCCGGCAAGCGCCTGACCCGCTACAAGGTGTCGCTGGTGCCGCAGTTGGCTTACCTGGAACACCGCACCAACCAGCGCATCTACCAGCAGCTGTCGGCGCCGAAGATCATCGCTTTGATCCTCGAAGAGCACGGCATCCAGGGCAACGCCTACCGCTTCCAGCTCGGCACGCCGTGCCCGGAGCGCGACTACTGCGTGCAGTACGACGAGACCGACCTGCACTTCATCCAGCGCCTGTGCGAAGAGGAAGGCCTGCACTACCACTTCCAGCACAGCGAGAAAGGCCACCTGCTGGTGTTCGGCGACGACCAGACCGTATTCCCCAAGCTCGGCCAGCCCACGGCCTATATCCAGGGCAGCGGCATGGTCGCCGACGA
>NZ_JBNNVU010000083.1:0-24411 GCF_050280705.1 Pseudomonas sp. NPDC089530
GGCCATTACCAGGCGGGTGAAGCATGAACCTGACCGTGAAGTTTTTCGCCCGCTACCGCGAGGCGCTGGGTGTGGGCTGGCTGGCTGCGGTCGTGGATGTAGGGCACCACCAGGTCCATGCAGGCCTGCATGATCCCGGTCGGGCCGCCGGAGAGCACCACGCGCTCGTAGTCCAGGCCGCTCATCAGGACTTTCACGCCGCCGTTGAGGATGCCGAGGATGTTCTCTTCCGGCACTTCCACGTCATCGAAGAACAGCTCGCAGGTGTTGGAGCCGCGCATGCCCAGCTTGTCGAACTTGTTGCTGCGGCTGAAGCCTTTCCAGTCGCGCTCGACGATGAACGCGGTGATGCCGTGGGGGCCCTTGTCCAGGTCGGTCTTGGCGTAGATCACGTAGGTGTTGGCGTCCGGACCGTTGGTGATCCAGGTCTTGCTGCCGTTGAGCACGTAGTGGTCGCCGCGCTTGTCGGCGCGCAGCTTCATCGACACCACGTCGGAACCGGCGTTGGGTTCGCTCATGGCCAGGGCGCCGATGTGCTCGCCGCTGATCAGCTTGGGCAGGTATTTGCTTTTCTGTTCGTGGTTGCCGTTGCGGTTGATCTGGTTGACGCAGAGGTTGGAGTGGGCGCCGTAGGAGAGGGCGACCGAGGCCGAGCCGCGGCTGATTTCTTCCATGGCCACCACGTGGGCCAGGTAGCCCAGGCCGGCGCCGCCGTACTCTTCCGGCACGGTGATGCCCAAGAGGCCCATGTCGCCGAATTTGCGCCACATGTCGGCGGGGAACAGGTTGTCGACATCGATCTGTGCCGCCCGTGGCGCCAGCTCGGCCTTGACGAAGGCCTGCACCTGGTCGCGGAGCATGTCGATGGTTTCGCCGAGGGCAAAGTTCAGGGTCGGATAGCTCATGGGGGGCACCTTCAAACTTGTTTTTATTGAGGGAGTGGGGCTGTGGAGAGCGGGGTTTTGGCTCTCACCTTTACGTTAACGTAAGCCTGCGACCGGTGGCTGTCAATCACCCTTTACGTAAACGTCAACTTGCGCCAGAGTAGAGGCGCTTTCGCTGGGGGCCAGGCTCCTTCGCTACAGGCCTGGCTCATGCTTGCCCACTAATAAAGACAATAGGGGTCGTCATGGATCTACCCGCATCCGCGCCGGGGCGCAGCTACGCCCGTGGCACGCAAGACAAAGCCTTGCTGGCGCTGACCATCGGCCAGGCGTTCGAGCGCACGGTGGCGGCATATCCCCAGGGCGAAGCCCTGGTGGTGCGCCACCAGCAACTGCGTTACACCTGGCAGCAACTGGCCGACGCCGTCGATCTGCATGCCCGGGCGCTGCTGGCCCTGGGCCTGAAGATCGGCGACCGGCTGGGCATCTGGGCGCCCAATTGCGCCCAGTGGTGCATCAGCCAGTTCGCCAGCGCCAAGATCGGCGTGATCCTGGTGAACATCAACCCGGCTTACCGCAGCTCCGAGCTGGAGTACGTGCTCAAGCAGTCCGGCTGCCAGTGGCTGATATGTGCCGGCGCGTTCAAGACCTCCGATTACCACGCCATGCTCCAGGGCCTGGCGCCCGAGCTGGCGCAGCAGTCCATCGGCCAGTTGCAGAGTGAGCGCCTGCCCGACCTGCGGGGCGTGATCAGCCTCGATGCACGGCCGCCCGTGGGCTTTTTGCCCTGGTCGCAGCTGGCCGACCTGGGGGCCGGGGTCAGCGCCGAGGCGCTGCGCGAACGCCAGGACAGCCTGGACCCCGACCAGGCGGTGAACATCCAGTACACCTCCGGCACCACCGGTTTTCCCAAGGGTGCGACCCTCAGCCACTACAACATCCTCAACAACGGTTACATGGTCGGCGAGAGCCTGGGCCTGGGCCACGAGGATCGCCTGGTGATCCCGGTGCCGCTCTATCACTGCTTCGGCATGGTCATGGGCAACCTGGGCTGCGTGACCCACGGCAGCACCATGATCTACCCCAACGATGCCTTCGACCCGCTGCTGACCCTGAGCGCGGTGGCCGAGGAGAAAGCCACCGGGCTGTACGGCGTCCCGACCATGTTCATCGCCATGCTCGATCAACCGCAACGGGCCGAGTTCGACCTGTCGAGCCTGCGCACCGGGATCATGGCCGGGGCCACTTGCCCGATCGAGGTGATGCGCCGGGTGATCAGCGAGATGCACATGAGCGAGGTGCAGATCGCCTACGGCATGACCGAAACCAGCCCGGTGTCGTTGCAGACCGGTCCGGCGGACGAGCTCGAATTGCGCGTGACCACGGTCGGCCGCACCCAGCCACAGCTGGAAAGCAAGATCATCGACGAGGCGGGCAATATCGTGCCGCGGGGCACCATCGGCGAGCTGTGTACCCGCGGTTACAGCGTGATGCTCGGTTACTGGAACAACCCCCAGGGCACGTGCGATGCCATCGACCAGGCCGGCTGGATGCACACCGGCGACCTGGCGACCATGAACGAGCAGGGTTACGTGCGCATCGCCGGGCGTAACAAGGACATGATCATTCGCGGTGGGGAGAACATTTATCCGCGGGAGCTGGAAGAGTTCTTCTTCACCCATCCGGCGGTGGCCGATGTGCAGGTGATCGGTATTCCGTGCTCGAAGTACGGCGAAGAAATCGTGGCCTGGATCAAGTTCCATCCGGGCCACAGCGCCAGCGAAGGGGAATTGCAGGCCTGGTGCAAGGAACGCATCGCCCATTTCAAGACGCCGCGTTACTTCAAGTTCGTCGAGGAGTTCCCGATGACCGTGACCGGCAAGATCCAGAAGTTCAGGATGCGCGAGATCAGTATCGAGGAGCTGCGCGGGCGTTCCTGAGCCTGGCGCCCGCTCTTGCAGCCTCTGCGGGAGCGGGCCTGCTTGCGATGGCGAGCTCAAGGTCGCTCCGCCGGATCAGCTTGGAAAACGCGAAGGCCGGAAAGCACAAAGGGGAGCCGAAGCTCCCCTTTAATTTTGTCGTTGCGTGCTCTTTTTTATTATTGAGGGGCGGTCTGTTGTTGTTTTTGGCAACCGTTACCCTTTACCGCTGTTTTTGGCGATCCCCATCCGGGATCAAGAGCAAACGTATTTTTTTGAGCGCTGATCTATTTTCTCGCCGGAGCGACCAACCAGTTCGGGAGCTACCTTGGGGTAGTTTTATTGTTCTCTGCCCGGTTGCGGGTGGCTCTTGTTGTTGAGGGCACCCTGGAAAACACATCCTCTCCAAAAAAATCTGTTAGCTGCGTCTCTGCCGTGTTGTTTTTGTTATGTCAGAGTCGTTTCGTCTTATTTTTATTAGCTTTGCTGCTTTTTATTCTTGTTATGCCAGAGATATAGCAGGTGCCGTGCCAACTTTTTAAAACCCTTTAAAATCAATGGCTTGGTAAAAATAGCTGTTCATCTGTACCGCTAGAAAATCGACAAACTGTTTCCGTGTTACCCGTTTCGAGCGTGCGCCAGAGCACTCGGTAACACCGTGGAGCAGGCCTGGCCCTCAACTCGGGTAACGGGCCTTGGCCACGCGCGAGCCGGTGGGGCGCCCCAGTACGGAGCAGATCTGCTGGCCGGCGAGGATCAGGCGCTCCAGGTCGATACCGGTATCGATGCCCAGCCCGTTGAGCAGGTACAGCACGTCCTCGCTGGCGACGTTACCGCTGGCGCCCTTGGCGTACGGGCAGCCGCCGAGCCCGGCGACGGAGCTGTCGAACACCGCGATGCCCTCCAGCAGGCTGGCGTAGATATTGGCCAGGGCCTGGCCGTAGGTGTCGTGGAAGTGTCCGGCGAGCTTGTCCCGCGGGACATGGGCGCCCACCACCTCGAACATGCGACGGGTGGCGCCGGCGGTGCCGGTGCCGATGGTGTCGCCCAGGGACACTTCGTAGCAGCCCATGCTGTACAGCTCGCGGGCGACCACGGCGACCTGTTCCGGCGCCACCGCGCCCTCATAAGGGCAACCCAGCACGCAAGACACGTAACCGCGCACGGTAACGCCCTGCTGCCTGGCCGCTTCCATGATCGGCACGAAGCGCTCCAGGCTTTCGCTGATGGAGCAGTTGATGTTGCGTTGGGAGAAGGCCTCGGAGGCGGCGGCGAACACCGCGACTTCCTTGACCCCGGCCGCCAGGGCGTCCTCGAAACCGCGCAGGTTCGGGGCGAGGGCGGCGTAGGTCACCCCCGGCTTGCGCTGGATCTGCGCGAACACCTCGGCGGAGCCGGCCATCTGCGGCACCCATTTGGGCGAGACGAAACTGCCGACTTCTATATAGCCAAGCCCGGCGGCGCTCAGGGCGTCTACCAACTGCACCTTGTCGGCGACGCTGATGGGCTGGGCTTCGTTCTGCAGGCCGTCGCGAGGACCGACTTCGACCAGGCGTACATGAGTGGGGAGGGACATGGGGCTTTACCTTTTTATATAGGGCCGCCGATGTAGCCGCTGCCGCAGGCTGCGATCGGCGACGAAGTCGTCGTAAAACCAGGCGCTGGGGTCCGTCTGGAAGATTGCCTGGCGGTCGCTGGCCAGGGGCAGGGCGCCAGTGATTATTGTGCGGTGCTGCGCTGACTCTTGATGGTCTGCTCCAGGGCCTGGGTGCAGCGCTCTTCCGCGGTGTCCAGTTCGAGCTTCATCTGTTCGATGTCCAGCAGTTGCTGCTCCAGCTGTTCGCGGCGCTCGGCGATCTTCGCCAGCATGCTGTGCAACTGCTTCAGGTTGCCGCTGGAAGGGTCGTAGAGCTCGATCAGCTCGCGGCATTCGGCCAGGGAGAAACCGATGCGCTTGCCGCGCAGGATCAGCTTCAGGCTGACCTTGTCCCGCGGCGAGTAGATGCGTTCCTGGCCGCGGCGTTCGGGGGCGAGCAGGCCTTGCTCCTCATAAAAGCGGATGGCCCGGGTGGTGATGTCGAGTTCACGGGCGAGGTCGGAAATGCTGTAGGTCTGGCTGCTCATGGAGGCACTCGAAAAAGGTCTTGGCGCTAAGCTAATTCGAGGTTGACGTATACGTCAAGCAAGATGCGATGCCGTCCTACGGTTCACTTCTCGAGTTTTTTCTCGTGGGCCGTCACCTGCTGGCACAGCTCGATGATCTGCTCGCGCATCCAGCGGTTGGCCGGGTCCTGGTCGGTGCTTTCGTGCCAGTAGAGGTGGGTTTCCAGCGGCGGCACATCGTTGACCGGCAGGTGGAACGCCTGCAGGTCATGGCGGCGGGCGAAGCGCTCCGGCACGGTCATCACCATGTCGGTCTGTTGCAGCACTTGCGAGGCCATCAGGTAATGCTGGGAGCGCAGGGCGATCTTGCGCTGGATGCCCATCTTGCCCAGCGCCAGGTCGACATAACCCAGGCCGCTGCGGCGGCTGGAGATATGGATATGGGTCAGCGCCAGGTAATCGTCGAGACTGAGCTTTTCCTTGTTCGCCAGGGGGTGGCTCTTGCGCATGGCACAGACATAGCGGTCTTCCATCAGCTTGACGTGGCGTACCTGCGGGTCGGTGTTCAGTGGCGCATCGACGGCGAAGTCCAGGCGGCCGGCGGCCAGCTCCTTGGTGGTTTCCCGGCGCTTGGACAGGAAACTCTCGATGATCACCGTGGGCGCGAGGCGCCGCAGGCGCTGGAACAGCGGCGGCAGGATCACCGCTTCGGTGAGGTCGGTCATGCTGATGCGGTAGGTCTTGACCGCCTGCGAGGGGTTGAAGGTGCGGCTTTCCTGCACCGACACCCGCAGCAGCGAAAGAGCGTTGCGCACCGGCCCGATGATGTTCTGCGCCATGGGCGTGGGCACCATGCCCTGGGCGGTACGCACGAACAGCGGATCGTTGAAGGTCTCGCGCAGGCGGGCCAGGGCGTTGGAAACAGCGGGCTGAGTGATGCCGACGATCTGCCCGGCGCGGGTCAGGTTGGCTTCGGTGTAGATCGCGTCGAAGACGATGAAAAGGTTGAGGTCGACCTTGCTCAGATTCATTGCGCTGCACTCTTATTGTTAGGGCGTTTTCAGGGCGGCGGGAGAGGGCCAGGGCCGCGTCGATCAGCCGATCATATATCGGTGATGAATGTTAATACACGCCGAGAATAGACTAGGTAAATTTTCGTAAGCTGTTCTAGCATCGGTTCCATGCCCCCAACCACCTTGCCAAGAAGGTAGCTGCCCATGGATTTCGCTTATTCCCCCAAGGTTCAGGAACTGCGTGAGCGCGTGACCGCGTTCATGGACGCTTATGTGTATCCGGCTGAAGCGGTGTTCGAGCGCCAGGTCGCCGAAGGCGATCGCTGGCAGCCGACGGCGATCATGGAAGAGCTCAAGCTCAAGGCCAAGGCCGAGGGGTTGTGGAACCTGTTCCTGCCCGAGTCGGAACTCGGCGCCGGCCTGACCAACCTGGAATACGCGCCGCTGGCGGAGATCATGGGGCGCTCCTTGCTCGGACCGGAGCCGTTCAACTGCTCGGCGCCGGACACCGGCAACATGGAAGTGCTGGTGCGTTACGCCAACGAAGAGCAGAAACAACGCTGGCTGGAGCCGCTGCTGCGCGGCGAGATCCGCTCCGCCTTCGCCATGACCGAGCCGGACGTGGCTTCGTCCGACGCCACCAACATGGCCGCCCGCGCGGTGCGTGATGGCGACGAATGGGTGATCAACGGCAAGAAGTGGTGGACCTCGGGCGCCTGCGACCCGCGCTGCAAGATCCTGATCTTCATGGGCCTGAGTAACCCGGACGCACCGCGCCACCAGCAGCACTCGATGATCCTGGTGCCGGTGGACACCCCCGGGGTGAAGATTGTCCGGCCACTGCCGGTGTTCGGTTACGACGATGCGCCCCACGGCCATGCCGAGGTGCTGTTCGATAACGTGCGGGTGCCTTACGAAAACGTGTTGCTGGGCGAGGGCCGTGGTTTCGAGATCGCCCAGGGGCGCCTTGGCCCGGGGCGGATTCACCACTGCATGCGTTCGATCGGCATGGCCGAGCGGGCGCTGGAACTGATGTGCCAGCGGGCGGTGAGCCGCACGGCCTTCGGCAAGCCACTGGCGCGCCTGGGCGGTAATGTCGACAAGATCGCCGACTCGCGGATGGAGATCGACATGGCGCGCCTGCTGACCCTGAAGGCGGCGTACATGATGGACACCGTGGGCAACAAGGTGGCGAAAAGCGAAATCGCCCAGATCAAGGTGGTGGCGCCGAACGTGGCCCTGAAGGTAATCGACCGGGCCATCCAGATTCACGGTGGAGCTGGGGTCTCCAACGATTTCCCCCTGGCCTACATGTACGCCATGCAGCGCACCCTGCGCCTGGCCGACGGCCCGGATGAGGTGCATCGCGCGGCCATCGGCAAGTTCGAGATCGGCAAGTACGTGCCCAAGGAAATGCTGCGCGGCGGGCATTAAACCGCTATCGCGGGCAAGCCTCGCTCCTACGGACGCTGCACATCGGTAGGAGCGAGGCTTGCCCGCGATGACATCGGCCGCCGCGTTAATACACCCAGACTTCCACCCGGCGGTTCTTGATCCGCCCCTCATCCGCGGTATTGGTCGCGACCGGCATCTGCGCGCCAAAACCGCGGATCTCGCGCAGTACCACACCGCTTCTCAGCAGTTCCCGGCGCACGGTCATGGCCCGCAATTTGGAGAGCAGTGCCGCCCGGGCCGGATCATTCTTGGCATCACCGAAGCCGACCAGGGTCACCCGCTTGTCCAGCTTGTCGTAGCGCTTGAGAAAATCCACGACCCGCGGCAGATCCTGGCGCGCCTTGTTGTCCAGGATGGCGCTGCCTTCCTCGAAACGAAAATTCACGGTCAGGCGCTGCGCCTGCCGGGCGATGGCCTGGTAACCCTCAGGCATTTGCGCCGCGGGCACCACGCTCATGGCCAGCACGGTCTGGGCGACAAAACCGGTGTTCGCGACTATGGCCTGGCCCCGGGCGCTCTGGGCAAAGCGCACCAGGGCGGTGGCCCAGGGGTTGTGGGCATCGGGCGGTAGGTAGAAGTACAGGCGCCGGGACAGCGGGTAGTCCTCGGTGGCGATCAGGCTGTCCAGGGGCAGCATCGGTTGCGAGCCACCGTCGACGATGGCCACGGCCTTGGCCTGACGCACATAGGGCAGGCCGATGAAACCGATTCCCTGGGGATCGCGGCTGACCGTGTCGGAAAGCTGTTCGCTGGACTCGAAGCGTTGCGCCGTGGGGCTCAGGCTCTTGCCGTGGCGGGCCAGTACCAGTTCCTTGAAGGTGTCGTAGGTGCCGGACCGGTCATCCCGGGCGTACAGGTGGATCGTGCCACCGCTGCCGCCCAGGGCTTCCCAGGTTTTCACCTCGCCGCTGAAGATCCGCGCCAGTTGCTCGGTGTCCAGCCGCGCCAGCGGGTTCTGCGGGTGGAGGATGATGGCCAGGCCGTCGATGGCGATCACCTGCTCGGCGTCGGGGGCTTTCAGGTCGCCAAGGGCCTCCAGTTCCACCAGCTCGCTGTCCTTGATTGGGCGTGACGCGGCGGCGAGGTCGGCGCTGGCGTTCTTCAGCGCAGCAAAACCGGTGCTGGAGCCATGGGCGGCGATCTCGACGAAGACGCGCCGGCCCTGGGCGTTCCGGGCGCTGACCCGACGCTCGTTGTCCTTGTCCGAGGCCTCGATCCGGATGTCGAGCAGGCCCTGTTCTTCCATCAGGCCCTTGACCAGGGCCGGGCCCAGCGCAGCGCCGATGGTGTTCGAACCCTGGATGCGCAGGACCGGCTGGTTGTCGCCGGCCAGGGGCAGGGCGGCGAACACCGACCAGGGCAGCGCGTAGCAAACGAAGCCGACCAGCAGCAGGCCCAGGGTTCGGCACCAGAGATCTCGTTCATTGACGGTTGCAACGCGTGACATGCGGCGATGGCCTTATAGAGGGGCAAGTGCGGCGAGATTAAGTCAGGGAGGTGACGGCGATGTGACAGCTAGTGCGGATAACCAGAGTTTTCCTGTGGCCTTTCGGAGTGTTCCTAAAGACCCGGCGCAGCAGGCTCAGTAGAGTTGAAAACTTTGTCTGGAGGGGAATTGGCGCATGCCGAAACTCGTCGTTACCAGGCGTCGCTGCAGCCCTGGCTGCAATTTGCTTGTGTCAAAGGAGTATGAAATGAGTGGCTGGTTCGAACTGAAGCAATATGGCGGCGGGGCTTGCAGGTTCCTGCTCAAGTCCAAGGATGCGCAGACCATGCTTCAAAGCGGCCGTTACCCTTGCCGTGACAGTGCCGAGGCAGCCATTGCGCTGTTCCGCAGCCACTGTACATCCGCAAGTCACTACGAAAAGAAGATGGCCCCGGGTGGCAAATCCTACTTCAACCTCAAGGCCGGCAAGGAGGTGATCCTGGTCAGCCACCTGTATGACTCGGAGCCGACCCGCGAGTCTGCGATCGAGACCATCATGCAGGCCGGCACCAGCATGCGGGTCGAGCTGTGCTGAGGCACTGAAGGCATAAAAAAAGCCCATCTCAGGATGGGCTTTTTCGTGCCTGGCGATCAGCTCAGTTCGAGCCAGATCGGCGCGTGGTCGGAGGGTTTTTCCATGCCGCGCAGGTCGTAGTCGACCCCGGCATCCTTGACCCGTGGCAGCAGGCCCCGGGAGGCCATGATCAGGTCGATGCGCAGGCCGCGTTTGGGCTCGTCCTCGAAACCGCGGCTGCGGTAGTCGAACCAGCTGAAGCGGTCGGCCACCTCGGGGTTCAGGTGGCGGAAGCTGTCCACCAGGCCCCAGTCTTTCAGGCGGGCCATCCACTCGCGTTCTTCCGGCAGGAAGCTGCACTTGCCGGTTTTCAGCCAGCGCTTCATGTTGTCCGGGCCGATGCCGATGTCGCAGTCTTCCGGGGAAATGTTCACGTCGCCCATGACCACCAAGGGCTGGTCATTGCTGAAGCGGGTTTCCAGCAGGTGTTGCAGGTCACTGTAGAAGCGCTGCTTGGCCGGGAACTTGGTGGGGTGGTCGCGGCTTTCGCCCTGGGGGAAGTAGCCGTTCATGATGGTCACCGGGACGCCGTTGGCATCGGCGAAGGTGCCCCAGATAAAACGCCGCTGGGCATCTTCTTCGTCGCTGTCGAAACCTTTGTACAGGGCCAGGGGCGCCTGGCGCGACAGCAGGGCCACACCGTAGTGGCCTTTCTGCCCGTGGTAATGCACGTGATACCCCAGCGCCTGGACTTCGGCCAGGGGGAACTGATCGTCCGCCACCTTGGTTTCCTGCAGGCCGATGACGTCCGGTTGATGCTTGTCGATCAGCGCCGCCAGCTGATGGGGGCGGGCACGCAGCCCGTTGATATTGAACGAGACGATCTTCATGGTCGGCAGTCCTGGCAAAACTGCGATGCTAGCTGACAAGTCGCGTGGCAGCCAGCATGGCGGCAGTCAGGATGCGCTGCTAAGGTCCATGGGCATTCCAGTGGAACGATCACGGGCCGCAAGGCTCGTAGCCAGGAGCACACCAAGAACGGGCACGACTTGGCCGCCACGCCGCGTGGCCACGTCAAGCCGGGCCCAGGGGGGAGCCAACTGCCATGCCTGAAACTTCGACTGCCATCGCCGACATTCATATGCTCGACAGCGGTTACGCCCACGAAGCCCGTTCCTTGCTGTATCAGGCTTATCGTCACGAGCCGACCTTCGGTTACCTGTTCGAGTCCGAACGCCCGGGTTACGAGCACCGGGTGCGGGCCACGGTGCGGGAATTGGTCAAGCAGCATTTCATTCAGGAACTGCCGGCCATCGGCTTGCTGGTCAACGACCGGCTGATCGGCATCGCCCTGATCGCACCGCCCCAGCGGCGCCTGGGGATCACCGAGAGCTGGGCCTGGCGCCTGCGCATGGTGCTCAGCACCGGTTGGCGCTGCACCCGGCGTTACCTGGACTATCACGCGGCGGTGCTGGGCTGCCTGCCCAACGAGTCGGTGCATGTACTGCCGTTGCTGGGCATCCACCCGCAATTCCAGGGCAAGCATTTCGGTGAGCAGTTGCTGGAGGCGGTGCATAACTGGTGCGCGGTGGACCCGAATTCCCAGGGCGTGGTGCTGGACACCGGCAACCCGCGTTACCTGGAGTTCTACAAACGCCAGGGTTATGGGGAAGTGGGCGAGATCGCCGTCGGCCCGATCCGCGAGCACGTTTTTTTCCACCCCAACCCGCAGGTCCTGCAAAGCGCGACCGGCTAAACAGAACTTTCCTCACATTTGCGCGCTCTATCAGGTTCCCAGCTCGTGATAGCATTCGCGCCTATGAAGTGTTCAGGAAGATTCACCAGCGGCTTGTTGCTGCTGTTCACAAGTTGTGCGGCGCTGGCGCAAAGCGAATTGGACGTCAGGGTCAAACCCTCTAACGACGCGCTCAAGGCCAATGTGGAAGGCTACATTGGCGGGGTGGGCGAGCGCGACGAGGCGGCGCTGCTGCGCTTCAGCCGTGGCGCCGAGGAGCAGGCCCGCAAGGCCGCGCAGGCCCTGGGCTACTACCAGCCGCAGATCAGCAGCGAAGTCAAAGGCGGCGAAAAACCGCGCCTGGTGCTGAACATCGACCCCGGCGAGCCGGTGCATCTGCGCAACGTCACCATCCGGGTCGATGGCCCGGCGGCTTCCCTCAAGGGGTTTCGTGTGCCCAAGGGCGATCAGCTCAAGAGCGGCGCAGTCCTCAATCACGGTCATTACGAAGATGCCAAGCGCCTGATCCAGAATCAGGCGTCGCGCTACGGTTTCTTCAGTGGGCGTTTCACCCGTCAGCAACTGGCCGTGGACCCCCAGGCCGGGGTGGCGGATATCGAACTGGTGTACGAAAGCGGCCCGCGTTATGCCCTGGGCAAGGTCAGTTTCGCTGGCGATACGCCGTTCGACGAGGACCTGCTGCAACGCATGGTGCCGTTCAAGGCCGGCGCCCCTTATGACTCCGAGCTGATCGCCGAGCTGAACCAGGCGCTGCAATCGAGCGGTTACTTCGAGGGCGTGCGGGTCGATGCGGCGCCGACCGCGGCCACCGCCGAGGTGATCCCGGTGGCGGTCCAGTTGCAGACCCGCAAGCCGCGCACCATGGGCCTCGGCCTGGGCTTTTCCACCGACGTCGGGCCACGGGCCAAGGCCAACTGGACCCGTCACTGGGTCAACGCCGAAGGCCACAGCTATGGCTGGGAGGCGGAAGTCTCGGCGCCGCGGCAGAACGTCGGGCTGTTCTACGACATACCGCTGGACCCGCCGCTGACCGACAAGCTGCGGTTTGCCGGCGGTTATCAGAACGAAGAAATCTCCAATACCGACACCTTGAGCAAGCTGCTGACCCTCGGTCCCGAGTGGCACAGCAAGTTGCCCAGCGGCTGGCAACGGGTCATTTCGCTGAAGTGGCAGCGCGAGGAGTATCGCCTGGGCGATGACTCCGGCCTGAGCAACCTGTTGATGCCCGGCGTCAGTTATTCCTACCTGCGCAGCGATAACCGCATCGATCCGCACAACGGCTATCGTCTGCAATTCGACACCAAGGTGGGCAAGGAGGGGCTGGGCTCGGACACCAACCTTTTATATGGCACCGCCATGCTCAAGGGGTTGACCACGGTGTGGGACAACCACCGCTTCCTCGGCCGGGTGCAATTCGGCGGCAGCGCCACCAACGGTTACAAGAAGATCCCGCCGTCCCTGCGCTTTTTCGCCGGCGGCGACCAGAGCGTGCGCGGTTACGACTACCAGAGCCTGTCGCCGGAGAACTCCGACGGCGACCGGATCGGCGGGCGCTATATGGTGGCCGGCAGCGTCGAGTACCAATATTCGATTGCGGAAAAATGGCGCCTGGCGACCTTTGTCGACCAGGGCAACTCGTTCGACAAGCTGGAACTGCCGAACCTGAAGACCGGGGTCGGCGTCGGCGTGCGCTGGGTGTCTCCGGTGGGGCCGATCCGCCTGGACCTGGCCCATGCGCTGGACGACGACGGCGGCATCCGACTGCACTTTTCCATGGGGCCAGAGCTGTGAAACGTGGTTTGAAGATCGCAGCGCTGGCGCTGCTTGCATTGGTGGCGCTGCTGGTCCTGACACTGGCGTCGCTGCTTGGCACCCAGGCGGGCAGTCGTTGGGTGCTGGGCCTGGTGCCGGGGCTGACGGTGGAGAACTTCGCCGGCCGCCTGGGAACACAGTGGAGCGCCGATCGTCTGTTGTGGCAGCAGGACGGCAGCCGGGTCGAACTCGAGGCGCCGACATTCTCCTGGTCGCCAGCCTGCCTGATGCGCATGACCCTGTGCATCGAGCAGCTGGATGTGGAGCAGGTCAACCTGCAATTCCCGCCGAGCGCGGAAGCAGCGGACAGTGGCCCGATCAGTCTGCCGCAGTTGCAGTTGCCCCTGGCCATCGAGCTGGGGCAGGTGCGGGTCGGCAGCCTGTCGCTCAATGGCAGCGAGCAACTCAAGGGCCTGCAACTGGCGGCGCAGTGGACGGCCAAGGGCCTGCGGATCGAGTCCGTGAGCCTGCAGCGCGACGATTTGAGCCTCAACCTCTCCGGGCTGTTGACGCCCAGCGGCGACTGGCCCCTGAGCGCCGCTGGCACCCTGACCCTGCCGGCGCCCGGCAGCGAACCCTGGGCCCTGGCGCTGAAAGTCGACGGCGACCTGCTGAAAACCCTCAAGCTGACGGCCGACAGCAGCGGTTATCTGCAAGGCCGGCTGGCGGGTGAGCTGCAGCCGCTGGTGGAGAACCTGCCGGCCCAGGTGCGGATCACCGCCGATGGCTTCAAGGCCAGCGCCGAGCTGCCCGATACGCTGCAACTCAACCAGCTGGAGCTGACCGGCGCTGGCGATCTCAAGGCGGGTTACCAGTTGCAGGGCAAGGCCACGTTGCCGGCCGAACAGGGGCCGGTGGCGCTGGCGTTGCAAGGTAAGGTCGACGCCAAGGGCGCGCAGATCGCTGGGTTGGACCTCATTGCCAACGACCGGCAGAGCCTCAAGCTGAGCGGCCAGCTGGACTGGAGCCAGGGCCTGAACGCCGAAGCCCAAGTCGACTGGCTGGATTTCCCCTGGCATCGCCTGTACCCGCTGATCGAAGAGCCCGCGGTGGCGGTGCGGCGTTTCAACGGGGAAGTGGCCTACCGCGATGGCAACTACCTGGGCAATTTCAAGGGCGACCTCGATGGCCCGGCGGGCGCGTTCAGCCTCAGCAGCCCGTTCAGCGGCGACCTGACGAAAATCTTCCTGCCGCAGTTCAAGCTGGCGGCTGGCCAGGGCAAGGCCGAAGGCCACCTGAACCTGCAATTCGCCGACGGCATCGCCTGGGATACCGCCCTGGACCTGTCGGCGCTCAACCCGGCGTACTGGGTCGCCGAACTGCCGGGCAACTTGGCCGGCCCGCTGCGCAGCCAGGGCGAGCTGAAGAACGAGCAGCTCAAGCTCAACGCCGACCTCGACCTCAAGGGCAAACTGCGCGGCCAGCCCGTGGTGCTGCAGGCCAAGGCCGACGGCGCCGGCGAGCAGTGGAATTTGAGCGCGCTGGACATCCGCCTGGGCGACAACCGCATCAATGGCTCCGGCCGCCTGCAACAACAGGTGGTTGGGCAGGTCGAGATCAAGGCGCCGCGCCTGGGCCAGCTGTGGCCCGAGCTGCGCGGCCAGCTCAACGGGCGGGTCGATGTGGCCGGCACCCTCAAGGCGCCGCAGGGCAAGCTCGACCTGCAAGGCCAGCAACTGGTATTCGCCGACAACCGCCTGCAGAGCCTCAAGCTCGAAGCCAACCTGGACCGTGCGCAGCGGGCGCGGATCGACCTCCAGGGTCGCGGCATCCAGGTTGGCGAAACCTCGCTGGGTACGCTGACGGCCAACGGCCAGGGCGATATCAAGAACCAGAAACTGCAACTGGACCTGCAAGGCCCGCAGCTCAAGCTGGCGCTGGGCCTGGACGGCAGCCTGAATCAGGGCAACTGGCGCGGGCGCCTGGCCAGCGGCGATATCCAGACCGGCGGCCAGGACTGGAGGCTGCAGGGCCCGGCCAAGCTCGAATACCTGGCCGACGGCAAGCTCAACTTCGGCGCCCATTGCTGGACCAGCGGCGACGCCAGCCTGTGCGGCGAAGACCAGCGGCTGATGCCCGAGCCCAAGTTGCGCTACCACCTCAAGCAGTTCCCGATCGACAGCCTGGCGCAGTGGTTGCCCAAGGATTTCGCCTGGAAGGGCCGGCTCAACGCCGACGTCCAGCTGGATGTACCGGCCAGCGGTCCGAAAGGACGGATCCTGGTGGATGCCAGCGGCGGCACCTTGCGGGTCAAGGAAAAGCAGCAGTGGCTGGACTTCCCGTATCAGACGCTGAAACTCGACACCACCCTCAATCCCAAGCGCATCGACACGCAGCTGGCGTTCAGCGGCGGCAAGCTCGGCGAGCTGATGCTGCAGGCGCAGATCAATCCGTTGCCGAAAAGCAAACCGTTGTCCGGCGAGTTCCGCCTCAGCGGCCTGGACCTGGCGGTGGCGCGGCCCTTCGTGCCGATGGTCGAGAAACTGGCCGGCACCCTGAACGGCAGCGGGCGCATTTCCGGTGGGCTGCTGGCGCCGCAGGTGAACGGCAACGTGACGCTCAGCGGCGGCGAAGTCTCCGGCCCCGAACTGCCCATCAGCCTCCAGGACCTGCAAGTACAGGCATTGATCGCCGGGGAAAGCGTGCAACTCAATGGCGGCTGGAAGAGTGGCAAGGTCGGGCAGGGCAGCCTGAACGGCCATCTGGCCTGGGGCCAGGCGCTGGTGGTGGACCTGAGCCTGAAGGGCTCGCAGCTGCCGGTCACCGTCGAGCCCTACGCCGTGCTGGAGGTAGCGCCGGACCTGAAGATCTCGATGAAGGACGAGCGGCTGGCGATCGCCGGCAAGGTCCAGGTGCCCAAGGGCGAAATCACCATCCGCGAGCTGCCGCCGTCGACGGTCAAGGTGTCGGACGACACGGTGATCGTCGGCCACCAGACCGAGGAGGGCAAAGCGCCGATGGCCATGGCGATGGACATCGACGTGGTGGTGGGCGAGGACAAGCTCAGTTTTTCCGGTTTCGGCCTGACCGCCAACCTGCAAGGCCACGTGCATATCGGCGACAACCTGGATACCCGCGGCGAGCTGTGGCTCAACGACGGCCGCTACCGGGCCTATGGCCAGCGCCTGACCGTGCGCCGGGCGCGTCTGCTGTTCGCCGGGCCCATCGACCAGCCGTACCTGGACATCGAGGCGACCCGCCAGACCGACGACGTGATCGCCGGTATCCGCCTCAGTGGCAGCGCCGAGCAGCCGACCACGCAGATCTTCTCGGAACCGGCCATGAGCCAGGAGCAGGCGCTGTCCTACCTGGTGCTCGGGCGCCCGCTGAGCACCACCGGCGAGGACAACAACATGCTGGCGCAAGCCGCCCTGGGCCTGGGCCTGATGGGCAGCTCGAACATCACCGGCGGCCTGGCCAAGGACCTGGGCATCGAGGACTTCCAGCTCGACACCCAGGGCAGCGGCAACACCACCAGCGTGGTGGCCAGCGGCAATATCTCCGAGAAGCTCAGCCTGCGTTACGGGGTCGGGGTCTTCGAACCGGCCAACACCATCGCCTTGCGCTACAAGCTGAGCAAAAAGGTCTACCTGGAAGCGGCCAGCGGCGTCGCCAGCTCGCTGGACATCTTCTACAAGCGCGACTTCTGACAAGGCGCCAGTCCAGTCCCCCGTAGCCAGGGGACTGGGCCCGCCCAGTTGCAGCCCCCCCCGCGGGCTATTTCTCCTGCGATTTTTTCGGCCTTCAGGCCTGTCCCATCAATTGGCTTAATAGTAAGCATGCTAATTATTGTTTGGATATTGGCTGCCTAAGCAGTAATATCTCGACACACTTTCGCTGCCTAGGCAGCTAATAGGCGGTCAGATGAAGCATTTCACCTCGGACGATTTCCACAATTGCCACCTCGGGCTCCTGCTGGGCCGCGCGGCCCTGCTCAAGGACCGGATCCTCGACACCCACATGGAGCCCCACGGCATCACTGCCGCGCAGTTCAAGGTGCTGATCATCATGGCCCAGTTCGGCGTCGACACCCCGGCCGAGCTGTGCCGTCACCTGTCCCTGGACAGCGGTTCGATGACCCGCATGCTCGACCGCCTGGAGCAGAAGGACTTCCTCGCCCGCCAGCGTTCGGAGCACGACCGCCGCCAGGTGCGGCTGGTGCTGACCGAGGAGGGGCAGAAGCTTGCCGACTGCCTGCCCCACATCGGCGCCGAGGCGATGAACGAACTGGCGGGCGCCATTACCCCGGATGAATTGAAAACCCTGGAACGGATTCTCAAGAAGATTTTGCTGGCGGCCGGTGACCCGATCACCGTGTTGCGGGTGGGTGACAAATAAATGAGCCGTACAACCTTGCGTGCCCGTTTCAGCCTGGTGCTGCTGGCCATGAGCCTGGCCGGCTGTGCCAGCTACAGCGGCCTGAAGACCGAAGGGGTGAGCCTCGATGCCAAATCCCTCAAGGCCGGACAATCCCTGAACGGCGTAACCCTGTCGCCGGCGGCCTGGCCGAAGAGCGACTGGTGGAAAAGCCTCGGCGACCCACAGCTCGACGGCCTGATTCGCGAAGCCTTGCACGACAGCCCCGACATGCAGATCGCCAGCGCCCGTGCCCACCAGGCCAGCGCCGCTGCCTACGCTGCCGATGCGGCACGCATGCCAACCCTGGATGCCAATGGCGGTGTCAGCCGTTCGCGCCTGGCCCGGGACCAGGACCCGCGCGGGCAGGGCGGGGCCTACAGCACCCTGCGCAGCCTCAGCATGAACTTCAATTACACCTTCGACCTCTGGGGCGGCCAGCGCGATACCTGGGAAGCTGCCTTGGGCCAGGCCCGTGCTGCGGAGATCGATCGCCAGGCCGCGCAACTGACCCTGGCCGCCGACGTGGCCCGAGCCTACAGCGACCTGGGCCAGGCGCATATCGTCCATGACCTGGCCGACGAGGACCTCAAGCGCACCCGGCAGATGCTCGAGCTGAGCCAGAAGCGCCTGAGCTCGGGTATCGATAGCCAGTACCAGTACCAGCAGACCGAAAGCCTGGAGGCCAGCGCCGAAGCCTCGCTGATCGACGCCGAGAAAAGGCTGCAAAGCGCCAGGATCGCCCTGGCGGTATTGCTCGGCAAAGGCCCCGATCGCGGCAACGAAATCGCTCGGCCGCAGGTGCTGCAAGCCAGCGCGGTGGCGCTGCCGTCGGTGCTGCCCGCCGAACTGCTGGGCCGGCGCCCGGACCTGGTGGCCGCGCGCTGGCGGGTCGAGGCGGCGAGCAAGAGCATCGATGCCGGCAAGACCCACTTCTATCCCAACCTCAACCTGAGTGCCGTCGCGGGCACCCAGGCCTTGCTGGGGGATGCGATGTTCGGTTCGGCCAGCCGCTTCTTCAACATCGCCCCGACCGTTTCGCTGCCGATCTTCGACGGCGGCCGCCTGCGCGCCGACCTGGATGCCCGGGACGCCGACTACGACCTGGCCGTGGCGCAGTACAACAAGAGCCTGGTCAATGCCCTGGGGGATGTCAGCGACACCCTGTCCCAGTTGCGTGACATCGGGCGGCAGATCGCCGCCCAGCAGCACGCCACCGATATTGCCCGGGATTCCTACGACACCGTGGTGCAGCGTTACGGCTCGGGTATCGGTAATTACCTGGACGTGCTCAGCATCGAGCAGCAGTTGCTGCAGGCCCAGCGTCAGCTGGCGACCCTGAATGCCGAGCAGATCGACCTGTCGATCCAACTGATGCAAGCCCTGGGCGGTGGTTTCCAGACCGACGATCTGGCCGCGGCCACCCCGACCCCAGCCTCGCGCAATCAATAATTCAAGGTACTCATCATGGCCACTGCCGATACCCACAACGCCTCAGAAAACACCGCGGACAGCGCCAACCCGCGCAAGCGTAAAGTCATGCTGCTGGGCCTGACGGCCCTGGTACTGCTGGGCGGGCTGGGCGTCTTCGCCTGGCACGAACTCTATGGCCGCTGGAATGAAAGCACCGACGACGCCTATGTGAACGGCAACGTGGTGGAAATCACGCCGCTGGTCACCGGCACGGTGGTCAGCATCGGCGCCGACGATGGCGACCTGGTCCACGAAGGCCAGGTGCTGGTCAACTTCGACCCCAACGATGCCCAGGTCGGCCTGCAAAGCGCCGAAGCCAATCTGGCGCACACCGTGCGCCAGGTGCGCGGGCTGTACAGCAATGTCGACGGCATGCGCGCCCAGGTGGCGGCGCAGAAGGCCGAAGTGCAGAAAGCCCAGGACAACTTCAGCCGCCGCAAGACCCTGGCCAGCAGCGGGGCGATCTCCCAGGAGGAACTGTCCCACGCCCGTGACGACCTGACCTCGGCGCAGAACGCCCTGGCCAATGCCCAGCAGCAGCTCAACACCACCAATGCCCTGGTGGACGATACCGTGGTCTCCAACCATCCGGACGTGCAGGCGGCCGCCGCGCAACTGCGCCAGGCCTACCTGACCAATGCCCGCAGCACCCTGATCGCCCCGGTGACCGGTTATGTCGCCAAGCGCACCGTGCAACTGGGCCAGCGGGTACAGCCGGGCACCGCGCTGATGGCGGTGATCCCCCTGAACCAGCTGTGGATCGATGCCAACTTCAAGGAAACCCAGCTGCGGGACATGCGCATCGGCCAGCCGGTGGACATCGAGGCCGATATCTACGGTGGCGAGGTCAAGTACAGCGGCACCATCGACAGCCTGGGCGCCGGTACCGGCAGCGCCTTCGCCCTGTTGCCGGCGCAGAACGCCACCGGCAACTGGATCAAGATCGTGCAGCGGGTGCCGGTGCGCATCCACGTGAATGCCGAAGAGCTGGCCAAACACCCGCTGCGGGTCGGCCTGTCGACGGTGGTCAAGGTCGACCTGCACGACCAGAGCGGGCCGGTACTGGCCCAGCAGCCGCCACAACAGGCGTCGTTCACCACCAGCGTCTATGACCGCCAACTGGGCGAGGCCGATGCCCTGATCGCGCGCCTGATCCACGACAACAGCGCCGCCCTCGGCAAAACCGCCCAGCGCTGATTCGCCGATCCCTCTGCCGTGGCCGCTAGCGGCCGCGGCGCCTGTTTCGCTCCATAGGATTCGCGATGAGCCATAACGCCTCTTTCACGCCGCCCAGCCTGTTGCTCAGCACCATCGGCCTGTCGCTGGCGACCTTCATGCAGGTGCTCGACACCACCATCGCCAACGTGGCCCTGCCGACCATCTCCGGCAACCTCGGGGTGAGTTCGGAGCAGGGCACCTGGGTGATCACCTCGTTTGCCGTGAGCAACGCCATCGCCTTGCCGCTGACCGGCTGGCTGAGCCGGCGCTTCGGCGAAGTGAAGCTGTTTATCTGGGCCACCCTGCTGTTCGTGCTGGCTTCGTTCCTCTGCGGGATTTCCACCTCGATGCCCGAGCTGGTGGGCTTTCGCGTGCTGCAAGGGGTGGTGGCGGGGCCGTTGTACCCGATGACCCAGACCCTGCTGATTGCCGTCTATCCGCCGGCGAAAAGGGGCATGGCCCTGGCGTTGCTGGCGATGGTCACGGTGGTGGCGCCGATTGCCGGGCCGATCCTCGGCGGCTGGATCACCGACAGTTACAGCTGGCCGTGGATCTTCTTCATCAACGTGCCGATCGGCCTGTTCGCCGCCTGGGTGGTCAAGCAGCAGCTGAAGGCGCGGCCGGTGGTCACCAGTCGTCAGCCGATGGACTACATCGGTCTGCTGAGCCTGATCGTCGGCGTCGGCGCCCTGCAGATCGTGCTCGACAAGGGCAATGATCTGGACTGGTTCGAATCCGGTTTTATCATCGTTGGCAGCCTGATTTCAGTGATCGCCCTGGCAGTGTTCGTGATCTGGGAAATGACCGACCGACACCCGGTGGTCAACCTGCGGCTGTTCGCCCACCGCAACTTCCGCATCGGCACCCTCGTGCTGGTGGGCGGTTATGCCGGCTTCTTCGGCATCAACCTGATCCTGCCGCAGTGGTTGCAGACCCAGATGGGCTATACCGCGACCTGGGCCGGCCTGGCGGTGGCGCCGATCGGCATCCTGCCGGTGCTGATGTCGCCTTTCGTCGGCAAGTACGCCCACAAGTTCGACCTGCGCCTGCTGGCCGGGCTGGCGTTCCTGGCCATCGGTTTGAGCTGCTTCATGCGCGCCGGTTTCACCAACGAGGTGGACTTCCAGCACATCGCCCTGGTGCAGCTGTTCATGGGCATCGGCGTGGCGCTGTTCTTCATGCCGACCCTGAGCATCCTGATGTCGGACCTGCCGCCGCATGAGATCGCCGACGGCGCCGGCCTGGCTACTTTCCTGCGGACCCTGGGCGGCAGTTTCGCCGCCTCGCTGACCACCTGGATCTGGATCCGCCGGGCGAACGAGCATCACGCCTACATGAGCGAACACATCAGCAGCTTCGAGCCGGCCACCCGCGATGCCTTGAGCACCCTGGGCGGCGCCGGCAACCAGGCGTATGCGCAGTTGGACCAGGTGCTGAGCGGCCAGGCGTACATGATGTCCACCGTGGACTACTTCACGCTGCTGGGCTGGGGGTTCATGGGGCTGATTCTGCTGGTATGGCTGGCCAAGCCACCGTTCGCGGCCAAGGCCGGGCCGGCGTCGGCGGGGCATTGATCGCCCGTGGGGCTTGAGGGGGGCGCGAGCAGATTCGCTACTACAGGACGTTTGCAGCCTTGTAGGAGCGAACGTGCTCGCGATAGAACGCGCAGCGTTCGCTTAGCGGTTACAGCTCATGAGTGGGGCAGTGCCAGCGGCGGCATCAGGTCGAAGGCCCCCAGCTGCATGCCCTGTTCATCCACCTGCAACGCCCAGCCCTGACGATCCCAGTCACCCAGAACAATACGCTTGGCCGCCTGTTCGCCGATCTGCAGCTTGTGGATGGCGGGGCGGTGAGTGTGGCCGTGGACCAGGGTCCGCACCTTGAAGGCTTGCATGATCCGCGGCACTTCGTCCGGGGTCACGTCGACGATGTCGTTGGCCTTCATGCGGGTCTGGGCGCGGCTTTCATTGCGCAGCTTGCGCGCCAGCTTGCGCCGGGTGCGCAACGGCAGGTGCCTGAGGATCCACAGCGACAGCGGATTGCGCAGGTAACGGCGCAGGCGCATGTAGGCTTCGTCGCGGGTGCACAGGCTGTCGCCATGCATCAGCAGCACCGGTTCGCCGTAGAAGTCGACCACGCTCGGGTCCTGGAGCAGGGTGGCGCCCGCGGCCTTGCAGAACGCCTTGCCGAGCATGAAGTCGCGATTGCCATGCATCAGGAAAACCTGCGTGCCGCTGTCGCTGAGCTCACGCAGTGCCTGGCAAATGGAAAGCTGGTAGGGGGTCATGGCGTCGTCGCCGATCCACACCTCGAAGAAATCTCCCAGGATGTACAGCGCTTGCGCCGAGCGGGCACGCCCGCCCAGTAAATCCAGAAACGCCCGGGTAATGTCCGGGCGCTCCTCTTCCAGATGCAGATCTGAAATCAGCAGTATCACTCAACGATCTCGGCTTTCTCGATGATCACGTCGTCTGCCGGCACGTCCTGGTGGCCGGCCTTCATGGTGGTGGCCACGGTCTTGATCTTGTCGACCACTTCAGTGCCGGCGACCACTTTGCCGAATACCGCGTAGCCCCAGCCCTGGACGGTCTTGCCGCTGTGGTTGAGGAAGCTGTTGTCGGTGACGTTGATGAAGAACTGCGCGGAGGCCGAATGCGGCTCCATGGTGCGGGCCATGGCGATGGTGTACTTGTCGTTGGAAAGACCGTTGTCCGCTTCGTTCTGGATGCTTGGACGCTTGTCTTTCTTTTCTTTCATGCCTGGCTCGAAACCGCCGCCCTGGATCATGAAGTTACCGATGACGCGGTGGAATACGGTGTTTTCGTAATGACCGGCCTTAACGTATTCGACGAAGTTGGCCACGGTGATCGGGGCTTTCTCGGCGTTCAGTTCCAGCACGATGTCGCCGAAATTGGTGGTCAGTTTGACTTGAGTCATGATCGGTACTCTTTATAAGGAGGAGCGTTTTCAAGGAATTCCCGGGTTCCGGGGCAGGCATGCGGCCCGGAACCGCTCTGGCAAAAATCCGCCAAGGTGCGCAGTTTAGCGTGACGGGCGTGAAATTCGAGGCTGTTTTTTCATTTGCGACGGATTAATAGCGGCAGATTTAAAGCCTGCTCTGTCAGGGGCTTGACCGCATCGGCTATGATACCCGTTTCGATTTATCAGGCCGCACCGGCCGCGCACTTGTACGTTCAAGGATCCTATGAGCAAGCCCACTGTCGACCCTACCTCGAATTCCAAGACCGGACCGGCCGTGCCGGTCAACTTCCTGCGCCCGATCATCCAGGCGGACCTGGACTCGGGTAAGCACAAGCAGATCGTGACCCGCTTCCCACCGGAGCCCAACGGTTACCTGCACATCGGTCACGCCAAGTCGATCTGTGTGAACTTCGGGCTGGCCCAGGAGTTCGGCGGCGTCACTCATCTGCGTTTCGACGACACCAACCCGGCCAAGGAAGACCAGGAGTACATCGACGCCATCGAACGCGACGTCAAGTGGCTGGGCTTCGAGTGGTCCGGTGAAGTGCGCTACGCCTCGCAGTATTTCGACCAGTTGCACGCCTGGGCGCTGGAGCTGATCAAGAGCGGCAACGCCTACGTCTGCGACCTGACCCCGGAGCAGGCCAAGGAATACCGCGGCAGCCTGACCGAGCCGGGCAAGAACAGCCCGTTCCGCGACCGTTCGGTGGAAGAGAACCTCGACCTGTTCGCCCGCATGCGTGCCGGCGAATTCCCGGATGGTGCACGGGTACTGCGGGCCAAGATCGACATGGCCTCGCCGAACATGAACCTGCGCGACCCGATCATGTATCGCATCCGCCATGCCCATCACCACCAGACCGGCGACAAGTGGTGCATCTACCCGAACTACGACTTCACCCATGGCCAGTCGGACGCCATCGAAGGCATCACCCACTCGATCTGCACCCTGGAGTTCGAAAGCCACCGTCCGCTGTACGAGTGGTTCCTCGAACATCTGTCGGTGCCGGCGCAACCGCGCCAGTATGAGTTCAGCCGCCTGAACCTGAACTACACCATCACCAGCAAGCGCAAGCTCAAGCAGCTTGTGGACGAGCAGCACGTCAACGGCTGGGACGACCCGCGCATGTCGACCCTGTCGGGCTTCCGTCGTCGTGGCTACACGCCGAAATCCATCCGCAACTTCTGCGAGATGATCGGCACCAACCGTTCCGACGGCGTGGTGGACTTCGGCATGCTGGAGTTCAGCATCCGTGACGACCTCGACCAGAGCGCTCCGCGCGCCATGTGCGTGCTGCGTCCGCTGAAAGTCGTGATCACCAACTACCCGGAAGGCCAGGTCGAGAACCTCGAACTGCCGCGCAGCCACGATCTGAGTCTGGTGGGGACTCAGGTCATGGCCCGTAGGGATATCGAACTCAACGCTTTCAATGACCTGAA
>NZ_JBNNVU010000084.1:0-24267 GCF_050280705.1 Pseudomonas sp. NPDC089530
GGCAGAAAAGTCGCGAATGATATCGAGAATTATTACTATTTGTCTGCATGAGTTTCGTATCCTGAACCGGCTGCGGCTTTTCCTGCGACCTGGCCGACGAGCGTGGCGCCTACGAGACGTTCCAGGGTTCGCTGTGGTCCAAGGGCATCCTGCCGCTGGATTCGCAACAGATCCTGATCGAAGCCCGTGGCCAGAAGTACATCGATGTCGACCTGAACGAAACCCTGGACTGGGCACCGGTGCGCGCCCGGGTACAGAAAGGCATTCGTAACTCGAACATCATGGCCATCGCGCCGACCGCGACCATCGCCAACATCACCGGCGTCTCGCAGTCGATCGAGCCGACCTACCAGAACCTGTATGTGAAATCGAACCTGTCGGGCGAATTCACCGTGATCAACCCGTACTTGGTTCGCGACCTCAAGGCCCGCGGCCTGTGGGACTCGGTCATGATCAACGACCTGAAGTACTACGACGGTTCCGTGCAGCAGATCGAGCGCATCCCGCAAGAACTCAAAGAGCTCTACGCGACCGCCTTCGAAGTGGAAACCAAGTGGATCGTCGACGCCGCCAGCCGTCGCCAGAAGTGGATCGACCAGGCTCAGTCGTTGAACCTCTACATCGCCGGCGCTTCGGGCAAGAAGCTGGACGTGACCTACCGCATGGCTTGGTACCGTGGCCTGAAAACCACTTACTACCTCCGTGCCCTGGCCGCGACCAGCACCGAGAAGTCGACCATCAACACCGGCAAGCTGAACGCCGTTTCCAGCGGCGGCAACCACGGTGACGACTCGGTCATGGCTGCTCCAGCAGGTCCCGCTCCAGTGCCGAAGGCTTGCGCCATCGACGAGCCGGATTGCGAAGCTTGCCAGTAAGCTGCAGCCGCAGCCGCTAAGCGCCACCAGGCGCTTAGCCGAACCCCCGACAGGCCCCTGGCCTGCCGGGGGTTTTCTTTTGCCCGGAAAACCACCACAAACCTGTGAGGCTGCACCCGAGGACGAAGCCTTTGCCGCCCCTCCCCCACAAGCATGCAGATCCATTGGAGACCCTTATGCCCCAGATACGGACCTGGCGGCCCGGGCGCAGCCTCGCGGGCTCGGCAGCGGCCGCAGGGTTCAGCCAGCAATTCTGCAGGCACAAAAAAGCCCCTACGGAGAGGGGCTTTTTTTCGAACGCCGTCAGGCAACCATTATCAGGTCATCTGAATGGTGGTCTGCATGATGGTGCTCTCGGTGGAGATGGTCTTGGCGTTCGCCTGATAGTTGCTCTGAGCCTTGATCAGGTTCACCAGTTCGTTGGTCAGGTTGACGTTCGACTCCTCCAGGGAGTTGGACACGATCGAACCCAGGGTACCGGTCTCAGGCGCATCGTAGCCTGGTACGCCCGAGGCGAAGGTCTCCCTCCAGCTGGTGCCGCCTACTGGCTGCAGGCCTTGTTCATTGGTGAAGCTGGCCAGGGAGATCTGACCGATCGGCTTGTTCTGGCTGTTGCTGAAGTTGGCGAACAGGGTACCGGTGCCGTCGATGGTCAGGTTAGTGATCTGGCCAGTGGCGTAGCCGTCCTGCACCGGCAGCGAACGCTGGGTGTCGGCGTTGAACTGAGTGGTGCTGGTCATGGCGATAGTCACGCCAGCCGGATTGGCGCTGGCGCCGTTGGCCTTCCACACACCGTTGGTCACAGTGCCAGGCACCCAGCCAGAGAGGGTCAGGTTATTGCCCGGGTTCGGGGTGGTCGCCGGCGGGGTGATCACCGACACCAGCTTGCCCGCCGAGTCGAAGTTCATGGTCGACGCGACTGGAGCCGTAGCGCCGGTGGTGGTCGGAGCAGAGCCATCGAGGTTACGACCATCGACCAGGGTGTAGGTCTTCCAGGTGTTGGAACCGGTTTTCACCATGTACTGGTCCAGCTTGTGCTCGTTGCCCTGGCTGTCATAGATCGGGGTGCTGAACTGCTTGGTGAAGGTTTCCACCTTGGTCGGATCGAAGGCAAAACCGGTCACGCTCTGGTCAATGACCGGTGCAGTGGAGTTCAGGTTGATGGTGGAGGACACCGCGCTGGTGGCCTTCGGCGACAGGTTCGAGGTGTCGATGCGCAGGTCGCTCAACACACCGTTGATGATCTTGCCGTTGGCATCGACCCCATAACCTTGCAGACGGGCAGTGCCGTCGGTGTTGGTGATGTAGCCGTCCTTGTCGGTCTTGAAGGTACCGGCGCGGGTGTAGGTCAGCGAGCCGTTGTCGCTCAGCACGAAGAAACCCGAACCCTGGATACCCATATCCAGCACGTTGCCGGTGTTGTTCACGTCACCCTGGGTGAACTGCTGGGAAACGTTGGCCAGGCGCACGCCGTTACCGATCGTCTTGCTGCCGCTGCCCAGTTTGGTGGCCGAGTAAATGTCGGCGAATTCGGCACGGGACGATTTGAAACCGGCGGTCGCCACGTTGGCGATGTTGTTGCCGGTCACGTCCAGTTGCTTGTTGGCAGCATAGAGGCCGCTAAGGCCGATATTAAAAGACATGTTCCACTCCTTGTGCCGCGTTAGCCGGCTCTAGATACCAATGGTTTGAACTTTTGAGAGCGCCACGGCGCCGCTCTGACCCGCGAGGTTCAGCATCAGCTCACCGCCGGTCTGGCTGATGGTGACGCTGTTGACCGTCGCAGGCAGGTAGGTGACCAGGCTGGTCGCCTTACCGTCGATCGTTGTGCTGGCCTTGAAGGTGTAAGTACCTGGGTCGGCCTTGGTCCCGTCGGTCTTGGTGCCATCCCAGACGAAGCTGGCGCTGCCGGCTTTCTGGCTGCCCAGGTCGAGGGTCTTGACCGTCTTGCCATCCTTGTCGGAAATAGTCACGGTAAGACCGCTCACGCTGGCAGGCACCGTCACCGAACCGGTCATGCTCTTGGTGGTGTCGACCTGCGCGGTACCGCTCTGCACGATCACCGAGCGCCCGACCAGGGAAGAAGCCTGCAAGGCTTGCGAAGACTTGTAGTTGCCCGCGATCGCCGTGACCGAATCGTTCAACGTGGTAATGCCTTCCAGGCTGCTGAACTGCGCCAGCTGGGCAACGAACGCGCTGTTGTCCTGAGGGTCCAGCGGGTTCTGGTTCTTCAGCTGGGTCACCAGCAGCTTCAGGAAAGCGTCCTTGCCCAGGGAGTTTTTACCCTTGGTGCTGTTGGTAGCCGCCGCCAGACCGTCGTTGCTGGTTTTCGTGGTTTTCTTCGAGGAGTTCGCCAGGATCTCCTTGAGCGTCAGGCCACTGGTGGTATCGGTAACACTCATCTGAGTCGCCCCTTATCACTGACCGAGGGTCAGGACCTTCTGCATCATGGTTTTGGCGGTGTTCATCATTTCTGCGTTGGTCTGGAACGAGCGGCTGGCGGAAATCATGTCGGCCATTTCCTCCACCACGTTGACGTTGGGGTAGTAGACATAACCCTTGGCGTCGGCTGCCGGATGGTTAGGCTCATAACGGGCCTCGAGATTGCTCTGGTCCTCGACCACGCCCAGCACCTGAACGCCCTGACCGGCCGCATCCTGGTTCTGGAACAGCGAGTCGCTGCCGCCGCTTTGCGCGCCCTGGAACATGGTGGCGAACACCGGATGGCGTGCACGGTAGGTCTGGTCGATGCTCGACGAGACCGTCTCGGCGTTGGCGATGTTACTGGCGACGGTGTTCAAGCGAGTGGTCTGGGCACTCATGCCACTACCGGCAATATTGAAAACACTGGCGAGGGACATGGATTACTCTCCGCGCAGGGCTGACACCAGCCCTTTGAATTTGCTGTTGAGCAGCGTGAAGCTGGCCTGGAAGTTCACCGAGTTCTCGGCGTAGTTCGATTGCTCCAGTTGGGCGTCCACGGTGTTCTGGTCGATCGACGGCTGCATCGGCGTGCGGTACAGCAACGACTCGTCGCCACCGCTCAGGCCTTCGGCTTCGATGTGACGGCTGTTGGTCATGTTCAGGGCAAAGGTGCCGTTCTTGGCTTTCTCGTTCTGCTCGGCGAGCACGGCGGAGAAATCCAGATCCCGAGCCTTGTAGTTCGGGGTATCGGCGTTGGCGATGTTGTTGGCCAGCACCTCGGCGCGCTTGGCGCGAAAGCCAAGAGCCTGTTCATGAATGCCGAGCGCTTTATCGAAGCTGATGCTCATGTCGGGAAACCTTCGACCAGATTTTTCGTAAGCAGGACATAGCAAGCGCCGTGCCAATTACTTAAAGCCCGTAAACCAAGGCTTTGCGGGCAGCGGCAAAGCGGCAATGCCAGAAAAGCGGCAAGGCATTTCCGCGAAACGCCAGCAAAGCGGCAATGCCTGCATTGCCGCCCTCCTCTTGCCGATGGAATCGCAGGCATAAAAAAAGAGGCCCGAAGGCCTCTTCCTTGCAACAACGACAATCCTTACTTCGCCTGGTAGATGATCCCAGGGCTGCACTGCACCATCTGATAGTGGTCCGGCAATCCATTGAGCGCTTCGGAAGCCCCGAGAAACAGGTAACCGCCCGGCTTCAGGGTGCTGTGAATACGCATCAGGATGTCCTTCTTCACCTCAGCGGAGAAGTAGATCAACACATTGCGGCAGAAGACGATGTCGAATTTGCCCAGGCTGGCATAGCTGTCCAGCAGGTTGAACGAGCGGAATTCGACACGGCTCCTGATCGGTGCCTTGACCACCCAGCGCCCCGGCCCCTTGGGGTCGAAATAGCGCTGCAGGCGGTCAGCCGACAAACCGCGGCCGATCGCCAGGCTGTCGTACTCGCCGGTCTTGCAGTTGTTCAACATGGTCCCGGACAGGTCGGTGGCAACGATCTGCACCCCCATCTTCAGTTGCCCTATGTTGGTCTTCTCGAACTCGTCGATCGACATGGATAACGAATAGGGTTCCTGCCCCGAGGAACAGGCCGCCGACCAGATCCGCAGACGCTGGTTGGGGCTGGCCTTGATCGCCTCAGGCAAGACCTTGTTCTTCAAGACCTCGAATGGGTAGGTATCGCGAAACCACAGGGTTTCGTTGGTCGTCATGGCATCGACCACCATCTCGCGCAAACCGCTGCGCGGTTGGCTCTGGATGCGCTGAACCAGCTCGCCGAGGGATTTGATGCCTTGCTGTTCCATCAGTTTGTTGAGACGGCTCGACACCAGATATTGCTTGTTCTCGCCCAGCAAGATCCCACAGGCTTTTTCCAGGAACACCCGGAATTGTTCGAAATCCAAATTACCCGTAGACAAAGATGCCGCCTCTTAAATCGTGTGACTGCCAGGGACGCATATCCCTAGCTGTTATCTGCTGCTTTGATCCGGTCGACAACCCGGGATGCCAGGTCATCAGGACGAAACTTGGCAAGGAAGTCATCAGCACCGACCTTCTTCACCATCGCCTGATTGAATACACCTGACAACGAAGTATGCAGGATGATATGCAGCTTTTGCATGCGTGGATCGTTGCGTATTTCGGCCGTAAGGGTGTAGCCATCCATCTCCGGCATCTCGATGTCGGAGATCATCATCAGAAACTCTTCTTCAGGCTTCTTGCCCTCGTCGACCAGCTTGCGCAGGTAGTCCAGCGCCTGTCGGCCGTCGTTCAAGGCCACCACTTCGACCCCTACGGTCTGCAGGCAACGCGTGACCTGCTTGCGCGCCACCGACGAGTCATCGACCGTCAGCACCCGCAGTGAAACCGCCTTGTGCTGAGTCTCGACATCCACCACGCCCACCGAAATGGTCTCGGGAGTCGGCGCGACTTCGGCCAGCACTTTCTCGACGTCGATGATTTCCACCAACTGATTGTCGACCCGCGTCACCGCCGTCAGGTAGTGATCGCGCCCCGTCCCCTTGGGTGGCGGATGGATCTCCTCCCAGTTCATGTTGACGATGCGTTCGACCGACCTCACCAGGAACCCCTGGGTCTTGGTGTTGTACTCAGTGATGATGACGAAGGGGTTGCTCTGATCCTGCAAACCGCCCGAACCGGTGGCCATTGCCAGGTCCAGGATCGGAATGGTTGCCCCCCGAATATTCGCGACACCGCACACCACAGGACTGGACTTGGGCATCAGGGTCAGTTTGGGGCATTGCAGCACCTCCCGAACCTTGAACACGTTGATCCCATAGAGCTGCTCCCCGTCGAGACGGAACAGCAACAGCTCAAGGCGATTCTGCCCTACCAGTTGCGTGCGCTGGTTCACCGAATCCATTACACCAGCCATGCCCAGACTCCCCAAAGCTTTAAGCTCCGACGCACGCTCATCGCTAAACGGCACGGCGCTTGCTTTTTAACTGTTATGAACGCCAAAACGACATTTTCCCGACGCCTGACATCAAACTACCGCAAATTGCTGTGCGGGCTATCGGCTTTGTTTCTCTTAAACCCTGGGCATCCTGCCGTTGCTGACTCGGTAACCCTGCCTGATCTACTTATCGGCGTCACTCAGGGGTTTCTTGAATTCACCGTAGAAGACTACCTCGCCACCAGTCAAACCCCGGGCCGCTACGAGATCCAGGTCAACCGGCTCGACCCGCGGCTGCGCATGCCGCAATGCGACAAGGAATTGACAGCGACCCTGGAAAGCCCGGCACAACCCCTGGGGCGGGTGACCGTGCGCGTGCGCTGCGACGGCGCTTCGCCCTGGACCGTATTCGTTCCCGCCCAGGTCAAGCTGTTCCGCGAAGTGGTCACCACCACCCGGCCGCTCAAGCGCGCGGGAATCATCAACCCTGAAGATGTGATGCTGCGTGAGCGCGATATCGGCCAGATCAACCAGGGTTATCTGACCTCGGTGGACCAGGCCATCGGACAGAGACTTGTCCGACCAATGGTCGCCGACCAACTCGTCACCCTGGTTCATCTGGAGCAGGCAGAAGTGGTGCGCAAGGGCGATCAGGTGGTGATCTCCGCCCGCAGCGGCACGCTAAATGTCAAAATGCCGGGCGAAGCCTTGTCCAATGGCGGCATGAGCGAGCAGATACGAGTCAAGAACCTCAACTCGCAACGGATCATCAAGGCACGGATCACAGCGCCTGGACAGGTGGAAGTCGCTATGTAGACGGACTGGCGCCACGCACGCTTGCCCCCTAAACTGTGGCCCATGCAAGGGCAACAGCGGCGCGCGCGGGCTTATCGATATTCGAGCCTAAAGTTTTCCGGGGTATTGCCGAAAACAAGTCAAGCGTCCAAATACCCAGAGGTTTTTTTACCATGGTCATCGATTTCAGCCGTTTAAACAGCTCTCCCTCACTCACCGGCAGCACGCGCACCAGCGCCAGCAAGGAAACCGGCGACGCCGAAAAATCCGCGCCGCTGAACGCTCCAGCCGAACAGACCACTGTCAGCGGGGAGTCGGTACACCTCAGCAATGAGGCTCAACAGTTGCAGAAGATCACTGACAAGCTGCGCGATCAGCCTGCCGTCGACAACGCCCGCGTGGCCGAGTTGAAGCAAGCGATTGCCGATGGCAGCTATAAAGTCGACAGCAACCGTGTAGCCAGCAAACTGCTCAACTTCGAAGCCCAGCGCTAGCCAATAAGGCCTGCGCCAGTTTTTTGGACGCTTAAAACCCAAGGCCATACATGCACGACTCTAATTTGCTGCAACTGATCACTGACGACTTTGCTCCAGCTCAACAATTGCTGGAATTGCTGCGCACCGAATCCCTTGCCCTGCACGGTCGCGACATGCCGCTGCTGGAAGACATCCTTGCGCAGAAGCAAGCCTTGATCATTTTGCTCGAGCAGCATGGCCGCAAACGCAGCGAAATTCTCGCCAGCCTGAATCTTCCCGCCAGCCGCTCCGGCCTGGAACAACTGGCCAGCCATTCTTCGATTGGCGACGAGTTATTGACCCAGAGCGACGTGCTGACGCAAATGCTCACCGATTGCCAGGCCGCGAACGAACTCAACGGTCGCTCGATCCAGGTTCAACAGGCCACCACCGCCAATCAGTTGAAAATTCTCACCGGTGGCGAGCCTCCAGCCCTCTATGATGCCCGTGGCTCAACCGCCAAGCTCGCGAAGCCTCGCCCGCTCAGCCAAGCATGAGCCCCGAGATGAGCGCGCCCTATCAAGTCGCGGAACATGCTGGCAGAATGCCAGATTTTGTGTTTAGTCATATTTTGTCTGGAGATTGATGAACCGTGTTCAATGCCGCAAACGCAGAAGATACGCCGCAGCCGCCCAAGGTGCTCACCACGCCCCGGGAAATCACCTCCACGCTGCGCCTGCTGCAAGACAGCCATGACCCGCTGATCATCACTTTCCACGAACGCAGCCAGCGCTTCCAAAGCTACCTGGTCGAGACCGACCGTGACGGCAACATGATTGCCCTGGACGAAATGATCCCTCGCGACGGCGAACGCTTCATGCTCGCCGGCGAACCGTTTCGCGTCGAAGGCTTTCACGAGGGCGTGCGCATCGCCTGGGAAAGCAACGGTATCCCGACCATCGACGAATCCAATGGCGGGCGCTGCTACCGCGGCACACTGCCGGACGAAGTGGTCTATCACCAGCGCCGCAACGCCTTCCGGGCAGCGCTGAAGCTGGCCCAACTGGTCGACATCGAACTGGGCGGCGAAAAACTCAAAGCGCCCATTACCGGCAAACTGCTGGATATCTCCGCCACCGGCTGCAAGCTGCGTTTCGATGGCGACATCTCCAGCCGCCTGCAGCTGGGCCAGGTCTACGAGCGCTTTATCGCCGCCCTGCCCTTCGGCAGCATGACCGCGCCGGTGGAACTGCGCTACCTGCACCACGAAGAGAAGATCGACACCACCTTCGCGGGCGTGCGCTTCCACAACATGAGCGGCCTGGTTCAACGCCAGGTCGAGCGTTTTGTCTACCAGTTGCAACGCGAGGCGCGGCGCTTCGACAAAGACGACTTCTGAGACGCGAAGGTCGATCAAAAAACGGGTAGTCCCTTGCGGTAACTGCCCGTTTTTTGTTTCTAGAGCTTGGCCCCACTGAGTTCGTCCGGCCCGGGATCATCCGGCTTCGCCAACGGCTCCTCAATCTCATCCGCCGCTTGTGCCGGCGCTTCAGCCTCCGGCGCACTGCCCTGCTGCATCTGGTCCTGCACCACCTGCTCGTCGACCCGAGGGTCGAGTGCCGCCACCAGTGGCGAGCTGGCCATGCTGTCCGGCATCGCCACGTGATGCAGCGGCGCATCGTCGACCTGATGCAGGTTGGTCACGGCTTTCGGCCGGATGCGCCAGACCAGGACCAGGGCAAAGAAGCAAAAGAAGGCATACAGCATCTGGCTGCCGAACAACTTCATCAGCACGCCTGCGACCAAGGGGCCGACACTGGCCCCCACGCCATAGGTCACCAGCAACATGGCGGTCAACGAAACCCGTCGATCACCTTCGACATGGTCGTTGGAAAACGCCACCGCCAGCGGATAGAGGCAGAACTGCATCAGCGAACACAGGAACCCCAGGGCGAACAGCATCTCCAGCGGCACCTCGGGCAGAATCGCCAACGGCAAGGCCGCCACCACCAGGAAGCAGGCGAAGCAGCGAATCAACAGGGCCCGGTCATAACGATCGGACAGCCAGCCCAGCGGCCACTGCACCAACAACCCGGCAAAAATGCAGCTGCCCATGAACAGGCCGACCAGCTCGGTGCTCAAGCCCTGCTGGGAGGCATACAACGGCGCCAGACCATAGAACGAACCGACGATCAGCCCCGCCCCGAGCACCGTGCTCAGCGACTGCGGAACGCGCTTGATGAAAAACCGCGGTTCCATGGGGGCCGGATGCAACGGCGCCGGGTGAATGCGCCGGGTCATTGCCACCGGCACCAGGCACAGGGCAAAACACAGGGCCACCAACATCAGCAGTTCAGGCCCGAGGGCCGGGTGCATGACCAGAATCAGCTGCCCCAGGACCAGCCCCAGGTACGAGGCGATCATATAGCCACTGAACACCACCCCGCGCTGCCCGGCCCCGGCCTGCTCGTTGAGCCAGCTTTCGATGACCATGTATTGGCACATCATGCCCAGGCCGACGACCGTGCGCAGCACCAGCCAGGCCGGCAACCAGTCCACCAGGCCATGCCCCAGGACCGCCGCGCCGACGATGCCGGCGCAAGTGGCATAGGCCCGGATATGGCCAACCCGGGCAATCAGCCGATGGCCGATTTTCCCGCCCAGCACCAGGCCGAAATAGTTGGCCGCCATCAAGGCACCCACCCACAACCCGTCGACATGATCGGCGGCCAGGCGCAACGCCAGGTAGGTACTGAGCAAGCCCGAACCGATCAGCATCATCAGCGAGGCGAAATAAAGCGCTCGAAAGGATTTCCAGATTTGGCGCATCGGCGTTCCGAGCGGCTCCTTGAGTTGAGTGTCGGGCCACCTGAAGATAACCCGACTGCGACGGTTCGGTTAAGCCTGGGCTGCTAAAACACGCCGCTCCCAGGGCGTTATTTCATCAAGGAAACTGGTCAGTTCCATGCTCTTCGAAGCGATGTAGCCTTCGATGAACTCATTGCCGAACAATTCCCTGGCCAACTGACTACGTTTCAGACGCTCAAGGGCAGCATGCAAGGTACAAGGCAAAGATAAACTGTCCGGCACCGAAAACTCGCCCTGAATCGCCGGCGTCGGCTCCAGCTCGTTTTCGATACCGTGCAACCCTGCCGCGAGGCTCGCGGCGATCGCCAGATAGGGGTTGGCGTCGGCGCCCGGCAAGCGGTTCTCGACCCGCCGCGCTATCGGCGAACTGGCCGGAATACGCAGGCCAGCCGCGCGATTGTCATGGGACCAACAGGCGTTGTTCGGCGATGCATACGGGTGGCACAGGCGCTGGTAGGAATTGACGTTCGGCGCGAACAGCGCGGTGAAATCCGCCAATCCCGCCTGCAGCCCACCAATGAAATGACGGAACATCGCGGTGGGCTCGCCGGCCTCATCACTGAACACATTCCGTCCGCTGGCCGAGTCGACCAGGCTCTGGTGAATATGCATCGAACTGCCCGGGGTATGCGCCAGGGGCTTGGCCATGCATACCACGGTCAGGCCATGCTTGAGCGCCACTTCCTTGAGCAGATGCTTGAACAGGAAGGTCTGGTCGGCCAGCAACAACGGATCGCCGTGCAGCAGATTGATCTCGAACTGGCTGACGCCCATTTCATGCATGAAGGTATCGCGCGGCAGCCCCAGTGCCGCCATGCAGGCATAGACCTCATTGAAGAACGGCCGCAAGCCGTTGTTGGAACTGACACTGAATGCCGAATGCCCGTCTTCGCGACGACCATCCAGACCGAGGGGAGGCTGGAAGGCCTGGGTCGGATCGGTATTGGGAGCGAACACGAAAAACTCCAGCTCGGTCGCCACCACCGGTGCCAGGCCGCGAGCGGCGTAGCGGGCGATAACCTGCTTGAGCTGGCCACGGGTGGAAAGGCGCGAACTCTCCCCGCCCAACTCGTCCGCGTCACAGATCGCCAGTGCCCGCGGCTGCTGGCTCCAGGGCAGACGATGAATCTGTTGCGGATCGGCATTGAGCGCCAGGTCGCCGTCGTCGCTGCCGTAGAAACGCGCAGGCGGATAGCCCCCCATGATGCATTGCAACAGCACCCCACGCGCCATCTGCAGACGCCGCCCTTCGAGGAAACCCTCAGCGGTCATCACCTTGCCCCGTGGCACGCCGTTCAGGTCCGGAGTGACACATTCAATCTCGTCAATGCCCGTCAATCGCTGTGCGAGTGAACTGCGGCCATCGGTTGTCATGACTCAATCCTTGTTGTTGTACGAGCCGAGAACGGCGACCCGTACAAAATAGGCTCCGGCTGTTCGGAATATCAAGCAGCCCCGAACAAAAAGCCATCGGACCAGGTACACAACGCAAGGCGGAGAAACCCTAAAGGGTCGGCAACCGCCTCACGGCAGATAAAGACTGAAGACACCGCCGCCCAGCGGCCCGCCGTTGCGGATCTCGGTACGCCCGCAGACGCCATTGCGCTGATGCAACGCGGCAATGCGCCCGGCGAAGTACAACCCCAGGCCGGTACTGCCGCTGCTGTGATTGATACCTTGCGCGTAGTCGGCCTGGTTATCGATCATCTGCTGCGGATAGCCCTCGCCATCGTCGTTGATGGTCAGCACCGTCTGCCCGGCTTCATCGTGCACGCTGATCAGCAGCGCATGGCGCGCATAACGAATGGCGTTGTTGATGCAGTTGGCGAGCACCGAGGCGATGAGCTCCCGATCGAAGAACCCCAAGGGCGTCAAAGGATCGACTTCATAGGTCGCGGCGATGCCACGACTGGCGAACACGTCCTGATGGCTGACCAATTGCGCTTCGATGAAGTCATCCAGCTCGTGATAGCCCGGCTGCACCGGCAACTGGTTGACCCCCAGCTTGTAGAGGCCCAGCAGTTGCACCAGCATGCCGTTGAGATGGGCGAATTCGAACTCCATCACCCCCTGCTCCGGCGTGCGCTGCTGCGCCGACGGCAACCCGGCCAGCCATTTGGCATGCGCCTGCATGAGCAGGGTCAGGGAGTTTTTCATGTCGTGCACGGTGGAAGCGATCACCGTGGAGAAGTCGAGAGCCTGTTCGTGAGTATTCATTCGCCAAACGCCTTGCTTCGCAGCTTCTGATAACGCGGATAACGCGCGTCGGTGTCGGGCATCAGGCCGACCATTTTCAGGCAGGTCCGACACTCTTCCAGCAGCGCCGCATCCTGCGTGATGTCGGTGCCGTGCAACAACGACTGCGCCATGTTCAGGGCAATACTGATGTTCTTCGGCTGCATGGCCAGGGCCCGACGGAACAGGTCCCGGGCTTCGGCCAGCGCACCGGCCTTGTAACTGCGCACACCCTGACGGTTCATGTCAGCCGCGGCATTGGCCGAGTTGAGGATCTCCGGGTCGTCGGTGAGCTTGGCGATGCCTTCCATTACCTTCGGGTCGTCGCCGTAGATTTCCGCGCAGTTTTTCAACATCGAGGCACCGGCATTGGCCTGCCCCAGCATCTGCAACTGCTTGGCGACCACCAATGCTGCCTCGGGACTCATGAACTGCTCCATCCCATCCAGGCGCAGCATTGCCTGCTCGGTGAGCTTGTCTGCGGTTTCCGCATCATTGAGCAACAGGCTGGTGGCCTTCATCAGCCGCGCCCGGATCTGCAAGCCCGGATCGCTAGGGTTTTCCTTGGCCACCGCACTCAGGGTGCTGTTGATCTCCAGGCGCGTCCGGGTATCCAACCCCCTTTCGCTGCCCTTGCTGATCAGCGCATGCGCCAGGCCAAGGTTGCTTTCCGGATCCTTGAAACGCGACTGCGCCCCTTGGGATACCGCCTGGCGATAGGCCCTGGAGGCCGTGTCGAAATCTTCGTTGGCCATCGCCAGCTTGCCCAGCAGCGCTTGTCTGCGCACGGCCAGCGGCGACAGGCGCACCGCCTCTTCCAGTACGCTCTGGGCGCGCTTGGAATCCCCTTCGGCGACCAGCACTTCAGCCATGCCGTCGTAGAGCGCCGGCATCATCGGGAAGACCTTCAGGGCCTTTTCATAGATGGCCTTGGCCTGGAGCACCTGACCGCGCTTGAACAGCAGACGCCCCAGGCCGACATAGGCCCACGGCAACGGACGGTCCGCCAGGATGCTTTCGTACAGCCGCTCCAGCGCTTCGTTCTGGTTCATGTCACGCAGGGCATCGGCGCGGTAGCGCAGGCACAACGGCGAATAACGCGGGTCCTGTTTGCACAGGGCGATGCAGGCATTCAACACCTCGACCGGCTTGCCGCGGTCGAGCGCCTGCAGAATCGGCTTGAGCAGCGATTTGCGCTGCTGCAGCCGCTCCAGCCGCTGCGCCAGGCTGGAACGGTTGAAAGGCTTGGTCAGATAGGCATCCGGCTCATGCTCGAGAGCGCTGAGCACCATCGATTGGCTGGTCTCGGCGGTCACCATGAGAAAGACGCTTTCATGGCTGATCAGCTTGTCGGTCATCAGGTCTTCGAGCACCTGCTGCCCGTTCTTCTTGCCGTCGCCCAGGTGGTAATCCTGCAGGATGAAGTCATAGCGCTTTTGCGCACACATGCGCAGCGCCTGCTCGCCTGTATCGGCAGTGTCTACGTCCTTGACGCCCAACTCACGCAACATGGACCGGACAGAACTGCGGAAATCGGAGAAATCATCGACGATCAAAAAGCTTTTTTGGTGGTACGCCAGCATCGAAGATTCCAGACCCGTAAAAAAGATGAAGCCCGCAGCGACAGCATTCAAGGTCGTCAACCTTGTTGCACCCGGGCAACGATAATGGCCACAAGCCATCAACTCATTCTACATCAACCCACTACGACGCCCGCCTGCTCTCGCCGGGCACAGGCCCCAGGGCTCCGCCATTGACCTGCAACAACACTCTTGGGGTTATCGGCCGATTCTGGCGTTCCCTTATAGATAGTTGCCAAATGCATTGAATATCCTTGGGCCCACATTCACCTGCCAGGGGTCGCCCAGGAAAAATCCTGCGGAATATCAGAAATACGATCATCAACTTTAAGCCTGGCAAGTCGATAACATTCACACACAGCAAGAGCCAATGAGCACCTCATGCAAACCTGCATCCAAAACCTCATCGACCAGGGCGCCCACATTTTTGGCGAGATCCTGAACGTTGATCGCACACAGGCGCTGTACCACGAGATGATCGCCGCACGAGCATTCGGTGCCGGCCTGTTCATGGACGAGGCGGAATACCTGGCCCAGGAAAACCATCTCAACGCCAACCCGAACAAGACGTTCAACTTCCTCAATGCCTTCGAGCCGCAACTGCAGTTCATCGAACAGGATCCGCGCCTCACCGCGGTCCTCGATGAAGTGCTCGGGGCCGACTATGAGGTGGTGATCAAGAAGGCGGTGTGCGGGGTGCCGGACTCATGGCTGCCGGACTGGGTGCGGGAAAAGATCCGCGATGTGAATGTGGCGAACCTCGGGCCGTACATCAAAAAGCCTTTCCGCGACATCACCTACTTCCGCGGGATCGACTTTCACCAGGACATCATCGACTGGCCCCAGGGCCGGGTGGAACTCGATCCTTCGACCTTCCTGACCCTGTATGTGTACCTGCATGAGGTCACCGAAAACGATTCGCCCTTGCACCTGATGCCCGGCACCCACCGTTTTGGCGCTACGCTGTTCCCGCATCAACTGGTGCATGAGGAACACGATCGGTGGACCTACACCGACGACCGGGGGCAGCAGATGGCCTGCCAAGACCATAGACTGACAGGCGGACCCGGTTATGTCGGGCTCTGGCACAACTGCACCTTGCACGGTACCCGGCCGGTGGCCAACGAGTCGGAACAGTTCCGCCTGTCACTGCGTTATCTGCTGGGCAAGTCCCGAAGCAATACCGACAAGACCGCGATCGACACCATCAACGGTGCGATCCAGGGTGAGCTGCAACCGGTCAGGACCCGCCGCGACCTGAACGCCAGGGGTATCGCCCAGATCAAGGGCAACATCATCAATAACAACGGATAGCGTCACCGCCTTTACCGAGCGCACGAACCGTTCGGGTGACGAGCTACTACCGGCTGCAAGCCGCAAGACGAGGTCAATGTGTCAACAGGGTTTGGACAGAAGGCGCGGGTACTGATATTTGGTACCGGCGCAGGCGGGGTCAACTTTTACAAATACAATCGCCGCCGCTATCGGGTACTCGGCTTCGTCGATAACAACCAGCAGAAACAAGGCCAGCGCCTGTTCGGCAAATTGATCCACGCCCCTCAGCAACTGAGTGCGCTGGTGTTCGACAAGATCATTATCGCCAGTGATTACTACCGCGAAATCTACCCGCAACTGACCGAGAAGCTGGCCATCGCCGAGCACAAGGTCGAAGTGTTTCACGGCGCGCAAATACACTCGCAGCTCCCCTTACTCCAGCGCCTCGGCAAACATTTGGAACAAATGGGCTACGAACGCCTGTGCAAACGGCCAGGGCCGGTCAGCGACTTACTGTATCGCCTGTTTTTTCAACACCAGGACATCCGACGCCTGAGCTTGCAATGGCTGGATAAAAGCGACGAATACAAAGTACATGTGTTTCGCCCGAGCCAATCGGGCAGCAGCCAACCGCCGCGATTCATCCATCAGTCAACCCCCGCGATCCCTCTGGAATTGCCCGAGATAGCCCTGTACCACTTCCGCCAGGGCCAGGTCAGCTCGGTATCCCGCTCGGTGGTATTGCCGGGCGAACGACTGGTGCTCGAGCGAGTCCCCACGGCCAAGAACCTGCAGGCCGACTACAGTGCCGCCCACCTGCTCTATCACGGTCAGCGCCTGGCCCTGGTCAGGAGCAGCGCCCCTGTCATGCTGGAAAAGGGTTTGCTGATCAGCGGTGGTAGTGAACTCAATTATTACCACTGGACGGTGGAAGTACTGTCGCAACTGCAGTTCGTAGCCGAGCTGCCTGCGCAATATGCGGACTACCCACTGCTGATTTCCAGGAGCAGCCAGAACATTCCCTCGATCAAGGCTCTGATCGAGGCAATCGGCGTCGACCGCCCGTTGGTGTTCCTGGAGAACATCACCAGCTACCAGGTAGCCGACCTGTTAATGATCAGCGCGCCCAACAATCTGGTCCCGAACTTCAAAGGCGTGGTACGAAACCACGCCAACAGCAGCTTCGTCCGCCCGGAGTCGATCAACTTCCTGCGTGAAAAAGCCCTGCGCCTGGCCCGTGATGTACCTGCCAGCGAATGCCCCAAACGCGTATTTCTGGCGCGTAAAGGCTTTCTCCGACACTACAACCAGACCGAGATCCTCGGACTGCTCGAACCCTATGGTTTCACCTCCGTGTACATGGAGGACCAGGACATCAGCCACCAGGTGGCGATCATGGCCAATGCCGAAGTGATAGTCGGCCCCACCGGCGCGGCCTGGACCAACCTGATCTTCGCCTCGAAAAACGCCCTCGCGTTGTGCTGGATGGCCGAAGAAGCCGGCCCTCTGTCGTGCTTCTCCAACCTGGCGGCGGTCGTCGGCGTAGAGATGGACTACATCGCCTACCGGGCGGGCTCCAGTGACTCCAGGGAACTGTACTACCGGAGTTACCACATCGATACCAAGAGCGTTGAACACTGGCTGCAACAGCATCTGTCGAAAGGGCTCCAAGGAGAGACACGATGAAGATTCACATTCTGCCGCTACAGGCCCACGGCGATGACCGCGGCTCGTTGATCGCCCTGGAAGAAGGGAAAAACATCCCCTTTCCGGTCAAGCGGGTGTACTACATGTTCAACACCGGCGAAGGGGTCCGTCGTGGCTACCACGCCCATAAATCCCTCAAGCAGGTGGCTATCGCCGTGCGCGGCTCGTGCCGCTTCCTGCTGGATGACGGCCGGGAAAAGATCGATATCACGCTGGACAATCCTTGCCAGGGCCTGCTGATCGAATCCTTTATTTGGCGCGAGATGTATGACTTCTCCCCAGACTGCGTACTGATGGTCCTGGCCGATCAACTCTACGAAGAAGGCGATTATGTCCGGGACTATGCCCAGTTCCTGGATATGGTCGGGAAATGACTCCGATGATGAATATTCCGTTTCTGGATTTGCAAGGCATCAATCACGAGCATGCCGAGCAGCTCAAAGCGGCCTGCAGCCGCGTGATCGACTCCGGCTGGTACCTGATGGGGCGCGAGCTTGAGCAATTCGAGGCCGCCTTTGCCGACTACTGCGGCAGCGAGCACGCCATCGGCGTCGCCAATGGCCTGGATGCCCTGACCCTGATCCTGCGCGCCTGGAAAGAACAAGGTCGGCTGCGGGCCGGCGATGAAGTGATAGTGCAGAGCAACACCTTTATCGCCACTATCTCGGCCATTCTGGAAAACGATCTGGCACCGATCCTGGTGGATGTGGATCCAGCCACCCACAACCTGGAGATCGAGGCCGTCGAAAGGGCGATCTCGGACAAGACTCGCGTGATCCTGCCAGTGCATCTTTATGGGCAGCTGTCGCCGATGCCGCAAATCATGGCGCTGGCCCAGAAGCATGGCCTGCTGGTGCTCGAAGATGCGGCGCAGGCCCATGGCGCCGAACTGGCCGGACGCAAGGCCGGTAACTGGGGCGATGCCGCGGCTTTCAGTTTCTACCCCGGCAAGAATCTGGGCGCCCTGGGTGACGGCGGTGCCGTCACCACCAATGACGCCGAGCTGGCAGCCCTGGTGCGGGCGCTGGGCAACTACGGTTCGCGCATCAAGTACCAGCATGATTATCAGGGGATGAACAGCCGCCTTGATGAAGTCCAGGCCGCGATGCTCAGTGTGAAGCTGGCACACCTGGACCATGATACTGCCCGTCGGCGCAGCGTCGCCCGTTACTACGGCGAGCACATCCGGCACCCTGGCATTACCCTGCCCTCGGTCACGGCAACAAGTGCCCACGTCTGGCACCTGTATGTCGTTACCTGCCCATGGCGCGATCAGTTGCAGGCTTATCTGGCCGAGCGTGGCATTCAATGCCTGATCCACTACCCGCTGGCGATTACCGAACAGCAGGCCTACAGCGATTTGACCAAGACATCCCAGGCATCCCGGACACCGCTGCATCAGTCGATCCTGTCATTACCGATCTACCCGACGCTGACCCAGGAACAGCAGCAATACATAGTCACCGCCATCAACCAGTTCCCTGCGCCCCGCTAACACCGGATAGCACAGACGCGACCTCGCCAAGGCGCTCGAACGCCTTGGTAGTGAATATAGAGCTGACCGATCTCATGGACGCCCTCCCCGCAGAGCAAGGGGCAAAGCGGATACAGACCGGGGAGTTCACTGAAGGATGGTGTCCCAGGGCAGGTTCGAACTGCCAACCTTCCCCTTAGGAGGGGGATGCTCTATCCAATTGAGCTACTGGGACAAATTGACGGCCGCGGACACCGCTGCGGCGTAAAGGACGGCGTGCATGTTAACGGCCAGCCTGGCTTTTGTCATGTCGTGAGTAGGGCTTTTTAGTCGACCGCTGATTCTACTCATCAGGTAATTTGCCAGTGCTATCGTGCAAATTGCATAACCTCAAAAAGCCATCATTGCAAAATACAATCCACCGTTTTCCAAAGACCACATTAAATCATTGTTTTTAAAGGATTTAATAGACGGTAGACTCTTGGCATGCGCACTGCTTGACCTCTATCAAAGAACAATGGAGATCAAGCACATGAGCAGCGCCCTTCTTCTATCGAATGCTATCGCCATTGCCGTGCTGGTGGCTTTCCACCTTCAGCCCGATAGCAGCGCTGATCAGAACGTCCAGCCCGGGATCCGGCACCTGCAATATCAGACTGCGCAGCTGGCTGTGATGCACCACACACCAGAGAATCCTGTCGCCGGGCAGGCTATCGATGACCAGAACACTACTGCTCCACCGACCACACCAAGACCCGAAAGCTGGGTATTCTGAAAATCCCCCACCAGGAACCTGTTAATGTCCCGATTCGCCAAAGGCCTTCTTATCCTGGCAGTACTCAGTGCAGCCCTGGGTTGCTTCACCACTGAAAACACCCTGGGAGATGTGCCTCTGATCGCTTGTGGCGTTTTTTCCGGCTTGTTCCTGCTGGCACTGGCAGTGGGGCGCAAAATCAAGTTCGATCCTGTGCTGCGCTGATTCCCTCTGCGCTCAATAGCTCCAGAAAACGCTCAAGCGTCCCGGACAACTCGCCCGAGTTGTCCAGAAAAAACACAGCCCCGCCCTGCCTCGGTTCGTTGCCGGCGGAAAAAAGATCACTGCGTTTAAGCCTCGCCTCGATCTGCGCTGCGCTTTCACGACCGCGCTCTGTCAGCCTTCGCCGCAATACATTGATATCCACCGTCAGCAGAACGGCTAAAAGATCCGGATAACGCTGACGCGCCTGCTCCAGATAAGCCCTCGAGCCGTTGACCAGAACATTGCGCCCACTGGCCAGCCATTCATCGATCTCTAGCGGAATGCCGTAGGCCAGGCCATTAGCGCGCCAGCACAAGGCAAAGGCGCCCTGTTGTTCCAAGCGCTCGAACTCGTCGGCGCTCACCCCGTGGGCGTCTTCTCCCATAGCTTCCGCGGAACGAGTGATCACCCGCCGCACTACATCGCAGCCCAACTGCGCCAACGGCTGGCGCGCGGCTTCGATCAGGCTGTCCTTGCCCGCCCCGGAAGGTCCCACCAAATAAATCAGTCTGCCTGGCATTCAGACACTCCATAATCCTCGCGGCCTAGTAAATCGGCAATTTGCCACTATTCTGTACAAGGTAGGGAACATGATCAGGATTCGCATGCATACCCGCCTGGCGATACTAAATCACCTGCTACCGGGCATCGGACGCGAACAAGCGGGCGGACCGGCGATCTTTTCAAACCAGTCCGCATTTCTGATAATTGGTGCTGGCATAACGCCTTTACGCAGCTCAATATTTGTCACAGAATTGACGCCAATGATCTGGCAATTTTGAGGCATGATGCGGGCCTCTTAACAATTCAGGTTGAACATTTGGCAGCAACGCTTGTCCTAACTGACATCCTGCGGCCAATTCCGAGAACCGCTCCCCTGAACTAACCGGTTAAATATATGCGCCCATTGAAACAGGCAATTTATTCCAGCCGTACGGCTGACAAGTTCGTCGTACGTCTACCCGACGGGATGCGTGAACGCATTGCCGAGGTGGCTCGCAATCATCACCGCAGCATGAACTCCGAAATCATCGCGCGCCTGGAGCAGAGTCTTATTCAGGAAGGCGCCTTGGGTGAAGAGTTGAGCATGCGTTTGGACAGCCCAGAGCTGTCTTTGCATGAACGCGAACTGCTTCAACGTTTCCGCCAACTTTCTCACCGCCAGCAGAACGCCCTCGTTTCGCTGATCGCCCATGACGCCGAGATGGCCGCAGACGCTTCCTGATTCGACCCGATATAAAGCTAGAGCCAGCCTTGTGCTGGCTTTTTTTTGCCCAAAATTTGCTACCCAGGTACTACAAGAGCACCTGGACACCAAGGTCGCAAGAGTACAGGGAAAACGATACAGCCCCATCAAGGGGCTGTAGGCGGGATTAAAGCAGGAAGATGGTGGCCAGGCCGAGGAAGATGAAGAAGCCGCCACTGTCGGTCATGGCTGTGATCATGACGCTGGCGCCCATCGCCGGATCGCGCCCCAGGCGGGCCAATGTCATTGGAATCAGGACACCCATCAGCGCCGCCAGCAACAGGTTGAGGGTCATGGCTGCGGTCATCACCACACCCAACGACCAGCTGCCATAGAGCATATAGGCCACCGCACCGATCACCCCGCCCCAGACCAGGCCATTGATCAAGGCTACTGCCAGCTCCTTGCGCATCAGGCGCGAGGTATTGCCAGTGCTGACCTGGTCCAGCGCCATGGCGCGAACGATCATGGTGATGGTCTGGTTACCCGAGTTACCACCAATACCCGCCACGATCGGCATCAAGGCCGCCAGCGCCACCAGTTTCTCGATGGAACCTTCAAACAGACCGATCACTCGTGAAGCGACAAATGCGGTGATCAGATTGATTGCCAGCCAGGCCCAGCGGTTGCGCAGGGAACGCCAGACCGAGGCAAAGATATCCTCCTCTTCACGCAGACCGGCCATGTTGAGGACTTCGGTCTCGCTCTCCTCACGAATCAGGTCGACCATTTCATCGATGGTCAGACGGCCGATCAGCTTGCCGTTCTTGTCAACCACCGGCGCCGAAATCAAGTCATAGCGCTCGAACGCCTGCGCAGCGTCGTAGGCATCTTCGTCCGGATGAAAGCTCACCGGATCACTGGCCATGACTTCCGAAACCTGTTTTTCCGGATCGTTCACCAGCAGCCGCTTGATTGGCAGCACGCCCTTGAGTACGCCGTCATAGTCCACGACGAACAGCTTGTCGGTATGGCCCGGCAGCTCTTTGAGCCGGCGCAGATAACGCAAAACCACCTCAAGACTGACATCCTCACGGATGGTCACCATCTCGAAGTCCATCAACGCACCGACCTGCTCCTCGTCATAAGACAAGGCGGAGCGAACGCGCTCACGCTGCTGGCCGTCCAACGCCTCCATCAGCTCGTGGACAACGTCTCGCGGCAGCTCGGGGGCCAGGTCAGCAAGTTCGTCGGCGTCCATCTCCTTGGCCGCGGCCAGGAGCTCATGATCGTCCATGTCGGCGATCAGGGTTTCACGTACGGAATCGGATACTTCGAGCAGGATGTCGCCATCGCGCTCGGCCTTGACCAACTGCCAGACAGTCAGACGCTCGTCGAGCGGCAAGGCTTCAAGGATGTAGGCAACGTCGGCAGAGTGCAGATCGTCAAGTTTGCGCTGCAGCTCGACGAGGTTTTGCCGATGGACCAGGTTCTCGACCCGGTCATGATGATGACCTTCCTGACGATGGGTCAGGTCTTCGACCACCCGCTGACGCTGCAACAGCTCAACGACTTGAGCGAGGCGGTCCTGCAGGCTGTCTTGTGATTTCTTTACTTCTACTTCGGTCATAGGCGAACTCCACTCCCAGCAGAGGAGCACGCCGGAAGGATCAATCAGTCAATTCATGATTGTGAAAACGGGATACTGAGTAACTACTGGGTAAGTCCATGGAGGTATTCCACAAGCCCCGGCGGGGCTGACGGGCGCAATCATACACCGCTTGACGGCTTTAAACGTTAAAAAATCATGGCAAGAACAAGCGCTTGCGGCATAAAGCTGAACAACAGCTGAATCTATAAAGCTGCGACGCCCCATCCGAAAAAGAAAACACACTGCAGGCGAAAAAACTGGCCCCAGAACTCCGTCCAGCTCTCGATGCGCGATTGCCGGAGTCCTTCGAAAGGCAATACCAGAAAAGACAGGTACAGGCTGATTCCAGCACCAGAATGGCCACCGCATTCAATGATGGGGATCGATCAAGGAGAGAGGGAGAAAACCTAAAACGCAGAAAGCAAAAAGCCCGCAATGAATGCGGGCTTCTTGGTGTATGGTGCACTCGACAGGATTCGAACCTGTGACCGCTCGGTTCGTAGCCGAGTACTCTATCCAGCTGAGCTACGAGTGCATTTTGTGTTTTTAGACCAGACCACAACTGGTTGAAGCCGAGTTATTTGCATTGCTACAACTAACTCTTAAATGGTGCACTCGACAGGATTCGAACCTGTGACCGCTCGGTTCGTAGCCGAGTACTCTATCCAGCTGAGCTACGAGTGCATTTGTTGCCGCGCATTATAGACCGTTAAATCTTTTTGTAAAGCACTTTTTCTAGTAATTTCAACAACTTACAGAAGAAGCCAGATTACAACGAGCTAAGTAAATAATGGCGGAGAACGGGGGATTCGAACCCCCGACACCCTTGTGAGGTGTACTCCCTTAGCAGGGGAGCGCCTTCGGCCACTCGGCCAGCTCTCCGCAACACGGGGCGTATATTAACCAGCTTTCTCCCCGTTTGCAAACAAAAAAAACGATAAAAATTAATGGCTTGGTTCTTCGTCCTTCTCTTTCTTTATCCGCAGGTAGATTTCTTCCCGGTGCACCGCTACTTCTTTAGGGGCGTTGACACCGATACGCACTTGATTTCCTTTGACGCCGAGCACGGTCACGGTGATTTCGCCATCACCAATAATCAGGCTTTCTGCGCACCGACGAGTCAGAATCAGCATACCTTTCTCCTCACGCATTTCATTTCAGGGACAACAGTCTGCAAAAAAAGGGATATCGACCTACAACCAGGACGGCCGTAGCCCTACACGCCTAAGTATTGACTAGCGCGAGCAAAAGAACAGTTTTCTGTCACGCCGATCAAAAAAACAAAGGGCGCGGTAAACCGCGCCCTTTGGGCAACGCATCACTCGCCCTGTCGGGCCGGAGCGTCCAGTTCGAAAGCTGTGTGCAGAGCGCGCACAGCCAGTTCCAGGTACTTCTCTTCGATCACGACCGAAACCTTGATTTCGGAGGTCGAGATCATCTGGATGTTGATGCTTTCTTTAGCCAGGGCTTCGAACATGCGGCTGGCAACACCCGCATGGGAGCGCATACCGACACCGACGATCGAGACCTTGGCGATCTTGGTGTCGCCGACCACTTCCCGGGCACCGATTTCACGAGCCGTGTTTTCCAGCACTTGCTGGGCCGCCAGGTAATCGTTGCGGTGCACGGTGAAGGTGAAGTCGGTGGTGTTATCGTGCGCAACGTTCTGCACGATCATATCGACTTCAATGTTCGCGGCGCTGATCGGACCAAGAATCTTGAAGGCCACGCCGGGAGTGTCTGGCACGCCACGGATGGTCAGCTTGGCTTCATCGCGGTTAAAAGCGATGCCGGAAATGATCGGC
>NZ_JBNNVU010000085.1:0-24035 GCF_050280705.1 Pseudomonas sp. NPDC089530
CGCGGATGCTCGATATTGCGGGCGAAGATGATCAGGCCACCCACTTCGGGCTGGCGCAGGAGCTGGCGATCTTCAGCCGTCAGCCAGGTACCGGCGACATCCACCATCAAGGAGCCTTGCAGGGCTGTGGTCATAGCAATTCCTTAGTAACGAGGGGCGCGCACGGCCTCGCAGAGAACGCGGGCGTGGCGCGGACGCACGAGCCCATTGCCGCAGGCAAGGCCCGGCAAACGATGATCGGCGAAGGGTATGGAGAGAGACTGGAAACGAGAGTCGGCATGGGCGGCTAGCTTAGCGGATGTAAGCTGCCGCGCCCACCCGCAAGGTCAGCTGTCTTGGCTCTCAGCCTCGCGCCGCTTTCGGTGTGGGCTGCGGTTCCTGTGGTCGATAACAACTCGGGCTATAACAATAGCGGGGGCAGTTATCCGCCAGCGGGTTATGGCACGAACGGCGCCTATGCCGGGGGAGGGGTTTCGACCCCTGTCTCGGCACAGGGCGAGCTGTTCCAGCAACTGCAGCAAATGCAGGAGCAAATCGCACGGCAACAGGGTGTGATTGAAGTATTGCAAAACGATGTTGCGCGCATGAAGCAGGAAAGCCTGGAACGTTACCAGGATCTTGATCGGCGCATTGGAGCGGGCGGTGCACCTGCCGCGACTCCTGATCATTCTTCTGCCGGTGGCGATGCAAGTGCCGCCGGTGCAGCTGCCGGGGCTGCCTCGCAAGCTCCAGCGGCAAGCAGTGAACCGGGCGATCCGGCGAAGGAAAAGCTGTATTACGACGCAGCTTTCGACCTGATCAAGGCCAAGGACTTCGACAAGGCCAGCCAGGCTTTTGCCGCGTTCCTGCGTAAATACCCGAACAGCCAGTATGCGGGCAATGCCCAGTACTGGCTGGGCGAAGTGAACCTGGCCAAGGGCGACCTGCAAGGTGCCGGCCAGGCATTCGCCAAGGTGTCCCAACTGTATCCGAAGCACGCCAAGGTGCCGGACTCGCTGTACAAGCTGGCCGACGTAGAGCGTCGCCTGGGCCACGCCGACAAGGTCAAAGGCATTCTGCAGCAGGTGGTGGCCCAATACCCGGGTACTTCCGCGGCTCAGTTGGCTCAGCGCGATCTGCAACGCATGTAATCGGTTTGAGCTGTTTTGAAGAAACCCGCGCTTGTCGCGGGTTTTTTCGTTAGAATCGATGCCCTTTTTATGAAACACGCTTCCTGGGATTGACGCGATTGCGGGATCCCTCGAGGTGCCTGACGGAGGCGGACAGCCTGTTTAGCTGTTACGCCCGTGGCGACTATGCAAGACACATTGAGAATTACCGAAGTTTTCTACTCGTTGCAGGGTGAAACTCGGACTGCCGGCCTGCCCACGGTATTCGTGCGCCTGACCGGTTGTCCGCTGCGTTGCCAATACTGCGACAGCGCCTATGCCTTCAGCGGTGGCACCATCCGCACACTCGAGAGCATTCTCGAGCAGGTTGCCGGTTTCCGTCCGCGTTACGTGTGTGTGACTGGAGGTGAGCCTCTGGCGCAACCTAACGCCATTCCCTTGCTCAAGCAGCTGTGTGATGCCGGTTACGAGGTCTCGCTGGAAACCAGCGGCGCGCTGGATATTTCAGCGGTCGATCCGCGGGTCAGCCGCGTGCTCGACCTGAAGACCCCGGGCTCGGAAGAGGTCCAGCGCAATCGTTACGAAAACATCGAGCTGCTGACCCCGAATGACCAGGTCAAGTTTGTCATCTGTTCCCGCGAGGACTATGACTGGGCGGTTTCCAAGCTGATCCAGTACGGTCTGGAGCGCAGGGCAGGCGAGGTGCTGTTCTCGCCGAGCCATCACGACCTGAATGCGCGGGATCTGGCCGACTGGATCGTGGCGGACAACCTGCCGGTACGCCTGCAATTGCAGCTGCATAAATATCTTTGGAATGACGAGCCGGGGCGCTGATATGACTGAACAAGCACAGGACCAGGTTGCCACCGAAAAGCGCGCGGTGATTCTGCTGTCCGGCGGCCTGGATTCGGCCACGGTAGTGGCCATGGCCCGGGCCGAAGGTTACCGCTGCTACACCATGAGCTTCGATTACGGCCAGCGTCACCGCGCCGAGCTGCAAGCGGCCGAGCGGGTCGCCCGCGACCTGGGTGTGGTCGAGCACAAGGTGATCGGCCTCAACCTGAACGGCATTGGCGGCTCCGCGCTGACTGACAGCTCCATCGATGTACCCGAGGCCCCGAGCGAAGGGATTCCGGTCACCTACGTGCCGGCGCGCAATACCGTGTTCCTTTCCCTGGCCCTGGGCTGGGCGGAAGTGCTGGGCGCGCGGGATATCTTCATCGGCGTCAATGCCGTGGACTATTCGGGGTATCCGGATTGCCGCCAGGAGTTCGTCGAGGCCTTCGAGCGCATGGCCAACCTGGCGACCAAGGCCGGGGTGGAAGGGCAGGGGTTCCGTATCCAGGCGCCGCTGCAGAACCTGAGCAAGGCCGATATCGTCAAGGCGGGGGTCAAGCTCGGGGTGGATTACAGCCTGACCGTGTCCTGCTATCAGGCCGACGATAACGGCCGTGCTTGCGGTAAATGCGACAGTTGCCGTCTGCGTGCCGAAGGTTTTGCCGCGGCCGGCGTCAGCGACCCAACACCTTATTTTTGATTTTTTTTACATAGGGTGTTGAATTCCTTTTAGAAATCAGTATTATACGCGCCACCACACAGCGGGTCGTTAGCTCAGTTGGTAGAGCAGTTGGCTTTTAACCAATTGGTCGCAGGTTCGAATCCTGCACGACCCACCATATTCAGCAGTATTTAAAATCCGAAAGGCCCACGTAAGTGAGGATTTTCGGGTTTTTTTTTGCCTGCCGGAAAGTGCGTTCGCATGGGTTCCGGTAGACGCTCCTCCACCTGTTTCTCAACGCCTGCGATACCTGCTCAGCGGCCTTCGACCCGCAGCGGCAGGCTGTCGATCACCTGAGACAGGGTCTGCTCCAGTTCCACCTCTTCCTTGACCGGTTCCGCGGTTCTCAGGCGTTGCCGGTATTCGCTGGGGCTGGCCCCGGTGAATTGCTTGAAGGCACGGGCAAAGTAGGAGGGGTCCTTGAAGCCGACTTCATAGCCGATGCTGGTGATGGGCATCTGGCTGTTGTCGAGCAGGTTCTTGGCGTTGTCCATGCGCTTGCTCAGGATGTAGTCCATGAAACCCAGGCCATGGACTTCCTTGAACAGGCGGCTGAAGCGGAACGTGGTCATGCCACAACGTTTGGCCAACTCCTTCTGGTCGATGCTTTCGCGAAAATTCTGCTCGATGTACAGCAGCACATCGCTGAGTGCTTGATGTTTCTGGTTCTCGGCGGTCAGTCGGATGCTCTCCGGCAGGGACGGGCCGTGTTCGATCTGCAGCACCTTGTTGCCCGGGCCGGCGCTGTGGCGCAGCTCGTAGAGCTGTTTCAGGGCATGCAGGAAGCGCCGGCTCTCGGCACTGGTAAGGGGCAGCACCATGTACTCCCAGACCCGGGAGCGCATGGCCCAGACAGCGAGCTCCTCGGAGTGCTGCACGGTGAACATGGCGATGGGAATGGAGGGAAACTTGTGCTTGATCTCCAGCAGCAGGTTGAGCCCCGGCATGTCCGGGCGGTCATAGTGCATGCAGATCATGTCCGGTAGAGGATGAATATCCTTCTCGGGCGCCGACGCCTCTTTCGCCACCCGGCAATCGCAGGCGGGGCGAAACAGCGCGATCAGCTCTTCGGCCGATTGATTGCGCGTGAGGTCGAACCATAAAAGAGAGGGTTTCTGGGCCGACTCAGGTTTCATGTCCTTGTTCCTTCCTGGTGTCTCACTGTCACTTCCTGGGCTGTCAGTATCGCGATTGGGTTTTGCGGGCAAAGGATCAAGTTCTGATAATGGTTCGTACATTTTCTTGATTACCTTCTATGCCTGACAGCGAGATAAGAATCACAGGCAGTTCCTTGCTGTCGTGATCGCCTTTCTTGCTCCGCCGGTCACGGCTGAATCAGTTTAGTGTTATATGAGAACCCTTCCCTTATTTAAAAACTCCCCATCTACCTGGTGTCGGTTCCGTTAGCGTTCTTCTGTCTTGTCTGGCATCGCAAAAAAGTCCTAGTGAACGACAATAAACTCCTAACTCTGTGTACTAGCCCCTGACTAGGATTCAGTCAGGCGGTACAAATACTGATCGCCTTCAAACAACTTTACTTGTGTGAGGTGGAGAAGATGAATCTGCAATCAATCAAAACCTCGATGCTGGCTTTCATCAAGGACGAAGAGGGCTTGACCATCGTGGAATATGCTGTGGCAGGTGGCCTGATTACGCTGGGCGCCGTCGCTGCGTTCGTGACCCTGGGCGGGAACGTGGCCACTGCCATCACCAGCCTGGGCTGTGCCGTTCAGGGCAAAGCCTGTTAACGACCGCCGTTGCGCTGGGTTCTCGGTTCCGGGGTGAAGCAGACTGTCGTCCCTACGTGGCCAGACGTCTCGGGTCTGGCCGCGCAGAGCGGTTTCCTGCGGGCTGAGGCCGTAGCTATGGCCAGGATCGAGCTGCATCTGCGTTCTGCCCTTTCTCTGTCTGATCCCGCCCGGACCGGGAGCCTTCTCGATCGGCATGGGCACAGTACCTGCCGGATGGCGCCAGCCCCGATCTCGAACGGGATTCGAATCGTGAAATGATCTTTGGCCGGGCGCGGCTCCATCGCATTGCAGCGGCCCCCCAAATTTCTCTTTCCTGCTCCAGAAGTATCGTCGTTGTATTGCCCGCGTAAAGATCAAGTCCTGATATGAAGATCCCTGTTTAGTCCGTTTCGCACTATGGCTTCTGGGCGACGGGCGTAATGGGGATTTTGTCATTATTGACAGCGGTTTAGCCCCGTTCTTGCATCGAGGGCGAGACTGTTTCAGGGAGACTCTTCATTTATTCATTTCTTGGATAAGTCGTCTGCCCTAGCGGGTTGTCATGGGTACTTTTTAACTTTTCAACAACAGCAAGAAAGTCCTAACGATCAGCAAAAAACTCCTAACCCCTTCGTTGTTCCCCTGACTAATGTTCAACCAGGCAGTACGAAAGTGCTGCTCCCCGAGAAAACACTTGAGTGAGGTGGAAAAATGAATCTGCAATCGATCAAGACTTCGGTAATCAAGTTCGCCAAAGACGAAGACGGCCTGACCATTGTGGAGTATGCAGTGGCAGGTGGCCTGATCACTTTGGGCGCTGTTGCCGCGTTCATCACCCTGGGCACCAACGTGAAAACAGCCATCACCAGCCTGGGATGCGCTGTCCAGGGTAAAACCTGCTAGCACGCCAACTTCCGCCGAGGGCTGCAGTCATGGGCAAAGAGCAATTGTTCGCCGTTGCATTGATGCTGGGACTGCTGGGGATTGCGGTGGTGAGCGACCTTCGTCGCCACCGTATTCCCAACCTCTTGGTGCTGTTGGGGCTGGGACTGGGGATTGCCGGCCAGGTCTATTCCTCAGGCGTCATCGGGTTTGGTTATGGACTGCTGGGCATGCTGATCGGTTTTGCCGTTTTTCTCCCCATGTACGCCTTTGGCGGGATGGCAGCCGGCGACGTCAAGCTCATGGCCATGGTTGGCACCTTTCTCACTCCGCACCACGCCCTCTGGGCTGCGTTTTTCAGCCTGATCGCCGGTGGCGCGTGCGGGGTACTGATTGTGTTGGTACGTGGTCAAGTTCAACAGACCATGGGGCGCTACTGGCTGATGATGAGAGCCAGGGCCTATTTTTCGCCGGCGGACGATGAAGTGGCCGGCAAACCCTTTCCCTATTCGGTTGCGATCCTGCTCGGCACATTGGCCAGCTTTTTCTGGTTGCCCCTTGGCCAGTAGCTCAGGAGAACATTATGTATGCCATCAGTAACAGCCGCCCGCTCGGCAGTGGACGCGAGGCCGTGCAGCAACTGGCTCCACAGCCGCGCACGATCCAAGAGACCGGGCTGGCAGACAACTTCCTCGGAGACCTGCTCTGCAAGCATCTGTACGATGCCGGCGTACTGGACATGTCTCGCCTGGTAGACCGCCTGGCGCTGACGGGGGCGGTCATTGAAGAAGTCCTGGCCTTCCTGCGCCAGGATCATCGGATCGAAGTCCTTGGCCAATCCAGCGGCCAGGGCTTGCGCTACGGGTTGACCGAGCGCGGCCGCAATGCCGCCCGCGATGCCTTGTCGCGCAGTGGTTATATCGGTGCGGCGCCCTTTCCTGTGAGCGCCTACCGCTCGTTGCTCAAGGTGCAGACCATTCACCACGGGCGGATCAGCGCGCGGGACATGCAGGCCTCTTTCGGTTCCATGGTGCTGGCGCAGAACATGCTCGATCAATTGGGCGTGGCCTTGAACTCCGGGCGCGCCATCATGATTTACGGGCCGGCGGGGACAGGTAAGACCTATGTCAGCAGCCGCCTGATCCGGCTGTTTTCCGAGGCGATCTGGGTGCCCCATGCCATCGCGATCAACGACGCGGTGGTCGAGGTCTACGACCCCCAGGTACACCGGCGCCTGGATGCCGGCGATTCGCCGAACAGCCTGTTGCTCAATGAGGGGATAGACCGCCGGCTACTGTGCTGTGAACGGCCGATCGTCATCACCGGCGGTGAGCTGACCATGGAACAGCTGGATATCCGCTACGACCCGTTCACCCGCCAGTACCAGGCGCCCTTGCAGCTCAAGGCCAGCAACGGCCTGTTCGTCATCGACGACCTGGGGCGCCAGCGCATGGCCCCCGCGGAGTTGCTCAACCGCTGGATCGTCCCGATGGAGGAGAAGCACGACTTCCTCAATCTCGGCGGCGGGCGGCACTGCGAGTTGCCGTTCGACCTGATCCTGGTGTTTTCCACCAACCTGAACCCGCTGGAACTGGCCGATGAGGCGTTTCTGCGGCGCATTGGCTACAAGCTGCAGTTCGGCTACCTCAAGCCCGAGGAGTACGAACGCATCTGGATTCAAGAGACGGAGCGCCTGGGTACTCACTATGACCCGCTGCTGTTGCGCTACGTACTGGAGGAACTCTATGGCGCCGAAAGCATGCCGCTGGTTCCTTGCCACCCAAGGGATCTCTTGAGCATGGCGCTCGACCGTCAACGTTACATGGGCGCCAGCGGACCGCTGTCAATCCTGGAACTGGAGTGGGCCTGGCACAGCTACTTCGTCCAGCTCGATTTTCTTTGAGTAAGGAGATATCGACATGAGTTCTCGCACTTTCACTCTGGTGGCCGTGTCCGTGGTTCTGGGCCTGGGTGCGGCATGGATGGCCAACAGCTGGCTCAATGCAAGGCTCAACGCCAGCCCTGACGATAACCAGCAGAACGTGGTGGTGGCGACCGTGGAAATCGCTTTCGGGCAAATGGTCGAGCCACAGCAGGTCGCGCTGGTCCGGATGCCCAAGGAAACCGTTCCCGAGGATGCCTTCGACGCGACCGAAAAGGTCGTGGGCAAGATCGCCACCTTCTCCATGCTGCGCGGTGACATCCTGCGCGGCGCGCGTCTGGCCGAACACCTGGGCGGCAGCACCCTGGCGTCGCTGATCGAGCCCACCAAGCGGGCCATCTCGGTCAGGGTGGACGATGTGGTCGGCGTGGGCGGGTTCCTGTTGCCGGGTAACCGGGTCGATGTGCTGGCCACCCGGCAGACCGGCAATGACGGCAATGCCGAATCCAAGACCATCCTGGAAGACCTGCGGGTGCTGGCGGTGGACCAGACGGCCAGTACCGACAAGACCCAACCGGTGGTGGTACGCGCCGTGACCCTGGAAATGACCCCCGCCCAGGCCGAGGAGCTGGTCAAGGGCATGACCGCCGGCAAGCTGCAACTGGCCCTGCGCAACCCGCTGGATAACCAGAAACAGCCGGAGATCGCCGAACCGGTCGCCATGATCCAGGACGCGCCGCCTGCTCCAGTGGTGCACCCGGTTGTCCGTCCTCGGGCCACTGGCAGCAGCGGCATCACGGTGATTCGTGGGGTCGAGGTCAATGTTGTGAAGTCCCAGCTGTAAATGAGCGGTACGACATAGGCGGACTAATGAGGGCTTGGCGATGAGCACGCGTATCCAACAGCCATTGAGCGCATTTCCCCGGCAGCAGAGCGGAGCCATGATTGTCCTGGTGGTGATAGCCCTGGCCTCGATGCTGCTGATGGGAGCCTTGGCGCTGGATGGCGGCCATATGCTGGTGAACAAGTCCCGTCTGCAAAATGCGGTGGATGCGGCGGCGCTGAGCGGTGCCAAGACCCTCAGCATGATCATCGGTACCACCGGGGCTGCGAGCCTGACGCAGACCGCCGCGCTCAACACCCTGTCGCTCAATGCCAGTGCCAGCGGCAACCAGGAGCTGGCCAAGGCCATCGGCAACAATGTCGGCGGTTTTGCCACGGTTGAACTGGCGTCCAGTGTCTATGGACCTTTCTCTTTCCCCGGGCCGGCCAATGCGAGCTTTGTGCGGGTGACGGTCAGCAACTATTCCCTGAGTGGCTTTTTCTGGGGCGTGTTCCAGGCCCTGGGCAATGGTGTCGGAAGCAAGTCGGTGAGTGCGGTCGCCACCGCCGGGCCCAGCCCCACCAGCCCTTGCGACCTCACACCGCTGATGGTGTGCGGCGATCCGACGAAAAACAACCCGGCTGCGGGGACGTTCTGGGGGTTCCAGTTCGGCGATCCGCAGGTGTTGAAAACCGCTGCCGGCAACAACTCGCCGATTGGTCCCGGCAACTTCCAGTTGCTCGATTTCGGCTCGGGCGGCAGCACGGTCAGGCAGGGGCTGGCGGGCGGTATCAAGCAGTGCAACAACGTCGGTTCGAATGTCCAGACCAAGCCGGGGAACACCGTCGGGCCTGCCTCGCAGGGCCTCAATACCCGCTTCAACCAGTATTCCGGCGGTCTCAGCTCCGCGGACTATCCGCCGGACCTGGTGATCACGGTCAACCCCAAGTCATTCACTTACGACGATACGCTGGCGCAGATCCAGTACAACAATCAGCCGGTCACTTCCAGCAGCGGCAATCTGTCCGCGGGCGGCAGCGCCTTGTACGACTACAACAACTGGGTCCAGGACTCCGCCGGTTGCGTCTCCGGTGGCGGTGGTGGCTGCCAGAGCGGCGGGGCATTCGAGCGGCGGATCATCAAGATCGTGATCGGTAACTGTACCGGCAAGAACGACGGGGCGAGCTCGATACCGGTGCTGGGTTTCGGCTGCTACTTCGTCCTGCAACCCGCCTCGCAAAAGGGCAATGAGGCGCAGATCTTCGGTCAGTTCGAGAGCGTGTGCGAAGGCGACAACGTGCCCGGTGCCCACCCGGCCAATACCGCGGGGCCGCAGATCATCCAGCTGTACAAGACCTATATCGATAACAGCCAGACGCCAAGTACCGACTCCTAGGAGGCTTTATGGGACGCAGAGGATTCCGATCGCCGAACCGGCAGGGGGGGCTGGCGATGATCGAGCTGGCGTTGACCCTGCCGCTGCTGGTGTTGCTGATGCTGGCCTTCGCCGAGTTCGGCCGCATGCTGTTTCAGTACAACAGCCTGATGCAGGCCAGTCGCGACGCCGGGCGTTATGCCGCCGACAAGGCCTGGAACTCCACCCTCGGCAAGCTTGACCTGAACGGCACCTTGCAGACCCAGACCCAGAACGTCGCGGTCTATGGCGTACCGGCCAACCCCAATGGCTACCCGGCGGTGGTGCCGGGGCTGACGACCGGCAATGTCTCGGTCTCCGCGGTGGGGACCGATCATATCCAGGTCAGTATTACCTACACCTATGTGCCGGTGATCGGCAGTGCCTTGCCCGCCTTGTATGGCAGCAGCGTACCGCTGGGCCTGGCGCTGACTTCCACTGTGGTCATGAGGGCATTGTGATGAACGTCAAGGGCATGCGTGGGCTGTACACCGTCGAGTTCGCGATCACCAGCCTGGTGCTGTTCGTCCTGTTATTCGGCGTGCTGGAGATGGGGCGGCTGTACTTCACGGTCAATGCCCTGAATGAAACCGTGCGCCGTGGCGCTCGCCTGGCGGCGGTGTGCGATATCAACGATCCGGTGATCCTGCGCCGGGCAATGTTCAACGCTTCCACCAACAGCGGCCCGAGCAGCCTGCTCAACAACCTGACCTCCGCCAACTTGAATCTGGTTTACCTGGACGCCAACGGAGCGGTAGTCGCCAGTCCCAACGATCTGACCGGCAGCAATGGATTTGCCGCTATTCGCTATATCCAGCTCCAGGTCACCAACTTCAGTTTCAATCTGCTGATTCCTGGGTTCAACGGAGTCTTTGTCCTACCGGTATTCCGCTCGACCGTGCCGCGTGAAAGTCTCGGTCGACAACCCCAGGCAACAGTCACACCGGAGATCACGCCATGTTGAGTACCCGAGAAGCGCCCGTCGCTGCCGCTACTGGAAAGCAAGGCAAACGCCTGCTGATCAGTGGGCGCGACGCGACGACCTTGAATCATCTGAAAGCGTTGAGCCAGTGTCTGCCAAACCTGCAGGTAAGCACTCGCCTGGTAAGCAACGGTCACACCGATCCGCTGTATGGATTGGAGCAGATGCCCGATTTCCTGTTGTTGCGCGTCAGTCATCTGTGGCGCGAAGAGCTGGCGGCCTTGTTGCAGCATCCGGCCAAGGAGCGTCCACCGCTGCTGGTCTGCGGCCCGCTGGACGAGCGTGAGGGCATGCGTCTGGCGATGCAGGCCGGCGCCCGTGACTTCCTGCCCGAGCCGGTCTCGGCGGAGGACTTGCAGGCGGCCATCGGCCGTATGCTGATGGAGGCCAATGCGGAGCAGGGGATCGGCGGCAAGCTGATTGCGGTCATGAACGCCAAGGGCGGGTCGGGAGCCTCGATGCTGGCTTGCAACCTGGCGCAACAGCTTGCGTCCCGCGGTGGCAGGACCCTGCTGCTGGACCTGGACCTGCAGTTCGGCAGCGTGGCGCATTGCCTGGACGTACAGCCGACCCACAGCCATGTGGAGGTGCTCAAGCAGGTCGAGTCCCTGGACAGCATTGCCCTGCGCGGCTATTGCAACCACTTCAGCCCGACCCTGCATGTGCTGGGTGGACGTACCGGGGAGCTGTGCCTGACCCAGGATGTGCATCTGGAACAGCTGGAAAAACTGTTGCGTCTGGCCCGTGGCACCTACGACTGGGTGGTGGTGGACCTGCCGCGGCAGATCGACCACCTCACCGGCATCACCCTGGAGCAGGCCGATCACATCTACATCGTGTTGCAGCAGAGCCTGAGCCACCTGAAGGACGGCACTCGCCTGACCCGCATCCTGCGCGACGACCTGAATGTGCAGGGCAGCCGGATACAGGTGGTGGTCAACCGTTACAACAAGGCTTCGCCTGTGACGCTCAAGGATATTTCCGATGCCCTGCGTTGCCCGACCCTGCAGGCCCTGCCCAATGACTATGCGGTGGTCAGCGAGAGCCAGAACACCGGCGTGCCGCTCGAGCTGCACGCGCCACGTTCGGGGGTGACCCTGGCCCTGCGCGAGCTGACCCAGAACCTGATCGGGATCCAGGTCGCCGAGAAAAGTGTGTTCAAACGTACCTTCAACCGTCTGTTCGGAGGCTAGGCCATGCTCAGCGACTTTCGTAATCGCCTGCGGTCGCAACCCGGCAAGCAGGCACCGGCGGAAACCCCGGAAACGCCCATCGACAGCGAGGAATGCGCCCAGGTCCTCATGGCCTGGGAAGCCAGCGTGCCGGACCTGATCTATGAGACCAGGACCAAGCTCGGCCCGTTGGAGACCGAGTGGCGGGAAAAGATCTACCAGCAGTTGCTCAAGGTCATGGACCTGTCGCTCCTCGACTCCCTGGAGCCGGCCGAGGCCGGGCGGCAGATCCGCGACATCTGCCAGCGCCTGCTCGACGAGCATTCGGCGCCGGTCAATGCCACGAGCCGCCAGCTGATCCTCAAACAGATCACCGATGAGGTGCTGGGCCTGGGGCCTTTGGAGCCGCTGCTGAACGACCAGAGCGTGTCCGACATCCTGGTCAACGGGCATGCCTCGGTGTATGTCGAGCGCTTCGGCAAGCTGCAGAGAACGGACGTGCGTTTTCGCGACGATCAGCACCTGCTGAATATCATCGATCGCATCGTTTCCAGCCTGGGGCGGCGGATCGATGAGTCCTCGCCGCTGGTGGACGCCCGCCTGAAGGACGGTTCCCGGGTCAACGCCATCATTCCACCACTGGCCATCGACGGGCCGAGCGTGTCGATCCGCCGCTTCGCCGTGGACCTGCTCAATACCGAGAGCCTGGTGCAGATGGGCACCCTGACCCCGTCCATCGCCCTGATGCTCAAGGCTATCGTCCGCGGGCGGCTGAACGTGCTGATCTCCGGAGGCACCGGTAGTGGCAAGACCACCATGCTCAACGTGTTGTCCAGTTTCATTCCGCACAACGAGCGGATCGTGACCATCGAAGACTCGGCCGAGTTGCAACTGCAGCAACCCCATGTGGTGCGCCTGGAGACCCGGCCGGCGAACATCGAGGGCCGTGGCGAGGTGAGCCAGCGCGAGTTGGTGCGCAACAGCCTGCGGATGCGCCCGGACCGTATCGTCATCGGTGAGGTGCGGGGCGCCGAGGCGCTGGACATGCTGACGGCGATGAATACCGGCCACGACGGTTCGCTGACCACCATCCACGCCAACACTGCCCGTGACGCCCTGGGACGGATCGAGAACATGGTGTCGATGACCGGGGCGACCTTCCCGATCAAGGCCCTGCGTCAGCAGATCGCTTCGGCCATCGGTGTGGTCATCCAGCTGGAACGGCAGGAGGACGGCAAGCGCCGGCTGGTCAGCGTGCAGGAAATCAACGGCATGGAAGGGGAGATCATCACCATGACCGAGATCTTCGCCTTTGTGCGCAGTGGTGTCGGTGAGAAAGGCGAGGTACTGGGCGAGTTCCGCCCCACCGGCATGGTGCCGGCATTTCGTGATGTGCTGGCCAAACGGGGCATCGAGCTGCCGCTCAACCTGTTTCGGCCAGAGTGGATGGAGGGCTAGCCATGAGTCAGGTCCCCAGCGAGTTCATCCTGGCGTTTCTCGGGATGGTGTTCACCGCCATCTTCCTGCTCAGCCAGAGCCTGACGGTGCCGGTGTTCGGCGAGGCCGGCAAGGTCCGCAAGCGTATTCGCAGCCGCCTCGATCTGCTGGAACGGGCCAGTAACTTGCAGAACATGCAGTCGGTGCTGCGCCAGAAGTACCTGCGTCGCCTGTCCCCGCTGGAGGCGCGCCTGGAGCAGTTGCCGGCGATGGAGGCCCTGGCGCAGATGATCGAGCAGTCCGGCCATGACTACCGGGCTTATCGGGTGCTGATGCTCAGCCTGGTCCTGATGACAGCGACAGGCCTCGGGCTCTGGGTCTTCACCCAACTGTGGTGGGTGGCGGTCCCGGGGGCGGCGGCGGCTTTCTGGCTGCCGGTGCTGAAAATCGCCCGTGACCGCAACCAACGTTTTGCCCAGTTCGAGGAGCAGTTGCCGGATGCCCTGGATGCCATGTGCCGGGCGCTGCGTGCCGGGCATCCGTTCAACGAGACCCTGCAGTTGGTGGCAGACGAGCACAAGGGGCCGGTTGCCCATGAGTTCGGCCTGACCTTTTCCGACATCAACTACGGCAACGACGTGCGCCGGGCCATGCTCGGCCTGCTGGAGCGCATGCCGAGCATGACGGTGATGATGCTGGTGACCACGGTGCTGATCCATCGCGAGACGGGCGGCAACCTGACGGAAGTGCTGGAGCGCCTGAGCAGCCTGATTCGCGGCCGCTTCCGCTTTCAACGCAAGGTCAAGACGCTGTCGGCCGAAGGGCGCCTGTCGGGGTGGATCCTGGTGGCGATGCCTTTTGTCCTGGCGGCGGCGATCGTGCTGTCGAGCCCGACCTACCTGCCGTTGCTCCTCAATGAACCCTTGGGGCAGAAGATGGTGATCGGTGCGTTCGTGGCGATGCTGGTGGGGATTTTCTGGATCCGCAAGATCATCCGGATTCAGGTCTGAGTACAGTCACTCGCAGGGGGTAATGCCATGGAGTATCTACTGAGTCTGATCAACCGTGTGGTGGGGAACGAACAATTGGCGCGCCTGCTGTTCGCCGCGGCCATCGGCCTGAGCGTGGTGCTGGCCGTAGCGACCCTGATCTTGCTGGTGCAGGGGCTGCAGGACCCGGTGCAACGTCGGCTGCTGCTGATCAAGCGTGGCCAAGGCGAGAGTCAGCGGGATGCGCCGAGCAACCTGCAACTGATGCTGGAGCAGGTCGGCCAGCGTTTTGTCGCCGATGAGCAGGGGCAGGTCTCGGCAACCCGGACCTTGCTGACTCACGCGGGCTTTCGTTCCCAGGCCGCTGTCCAGATGTACTGGGCCATCCGCCTGCTGACGCCGCTGGCCTTGGTGGTGCTGGCGGTCCTGGCGCTACCGCTGATCCCGAACGTCTCGCTGCTGATTGGTATCGGGCTGGTGATCCTGGCGCTGGGGGTGGGCTGGCTGGCGCCGGCCATCTATGTCGAGTCCCGCAAGAACGCGCGGATGACCCGCTTGCTGGTGGCCTTCCCGGATGCGCTGGATTTGATGGTGGTCTGCGTGGAGTCAGGCCTGGCTTTGCCCCAGGCGATCGAGCGGGTGTCGGAAGAGATAGCTGTCAGCCAGCCGGACCTGGCCATGGAACTGGCGCTGGTCAACTCCGAGATCCGTGCCGGGATTCCCAGTACCGAAGCGCTCAAGCATCTGGCCGAGCGTACCGGGCTGGAGGACATTCGCGGGTTGGTGAGCCTGTTGGCGCAAAGCATTCGCTTCGGTACGAGCGTCGGGACGACCCTGCGTATCTATGCCGAGGAGTTTCGGGACCGGCGCACTCAAAAGGCCGAAGAGAAAGCCGCTAAAATCGGGACCAAGCTGGTGTTTCCGCTGATCTTTTGCCTGTGGCCGAGCTTCTTCCTGGTGGCCATAGGACCGGCGATCATCGGTGTGTTCAAAGTGTTCGGCAAGATCTGAACAAGGCGAGGGGGCAAGAGCCATCTGCATGGATGGCATTGCCCCTTCGAATGCCCTCGCGATTCATTGTCACTGCGAACCAGATGCCCCCGTGCTACCCGAACCTGAGTACTCCTTGTAGTACTCGGGGATCGGGTGTTTGAAACTGTCCAGCCAGCGCTGCAGGCTCAGTTCCCGTTCGCTGGGCGAGGCGTTCTGCTGGATGGGCGACTTGACCTGGTTACGGCTCTGCAGCAGCAGCCAGGTTTCGGTCGACTGTTGCGACAGGGAGGCAGGACCGGGTTCGATGGCCTGGGCGGCGAGCGGAAGAAGCAAGAGACCCAGGCAACTAAGCGTTTGGTATTTCATCACGACCTCTGCGTTATTGGTTGATTGACACCGATGGCGACGGATTGGCAGTCACTACCTTTTCGGCAGGTGCCTTGCCTTTCTTCGCGTTCCGAAGTTTCTCGGCCCGCTCCCGGGCACTGGCGACTTGCTCGGGTTTGAGGCCGGTACGAATGGCCAGATCCGAGGCCTGCTTCCCGTTGCCTTGATAAAGCAGCAAGGTCATCAGGTTGAGGGCGGCCAGTTGATTGTCCTGTTTCAGCTCCATGGCAGTGAGAAACTCAAAGCTGGCTTGCTTGGTATTGCCCTGGTTGAGGTAGATCACTCCCAGGTCGTTGCGGATATTCTCGTCGGTGGGGGACAGCTGTGCCGCGCGTTTCAGATGGTCCAGGGCCAGCGCGTTATCGTTGCGTGACGCTGCCAGCTGGCCCAGGCCCTGCTCGCCTTCGGCGGACAGGCAAGTGCCGAGCAGGCTGCGGAACAGGGGCTCGGCATCGCTTTGTCCCAACTGACGATAGATCTTGGCCTTGCGTAGCCGGACCTGCACCAGGTTATCCGGCAGGCGCTGCAGATTGGCCAGGCCAGCGTGCAGCTTGCCTTCGCCGATCATGTCGTCGGCCAGGCTCAGCGACAGTTCCTGCTCCGATTCCAGCTTGCTGCAGGGCTGTTTCGACCAGGCGGTGCCGCCGTTGGTGGCACAGCCACCCAACATGAGCAGGCCTAATGCGGCCACTACTACTTTCATTTTTTGCTCCTGGAATAATCCGATTGCCAGGGAATGACCCGCGCGAAGCCTGCCGAATCCGGCACTCTTGAGCTTTCGCGCGGCCAACGATGAGCCTGAAGCCTGTGTCATTGCGAAAGCCCGCTGGATGCCTGGTCAAAGTTGCCGTTTTCCAGGAAGTACAGACGGAACCAGTTCGGGTCGTAGTTGCGCAGTGGCTCGCCAGGCAAGACTGGCAGCTTGGCGTTGACCGCCAGTGGCTGGACCAGGTGCGGGGTGACGATCATCAGCAGTTCCTTTTCTTCGCGCTTGATCGATGAATCGCGGAAAAACGCCCCCAGGATCGGAATCTCTCCCAGGCCCGGGAACTTGCTCACGGCGGTGGTGTTGGTGGTGCTGATCAGGCCGCTGATCACGAAGCTCTCGCCGTCGGCCAGGGAGATGCTGGTGTCGGTGCGGCGCACGATCAGCGCAGGAACCAGGATGCCGTTGACGTTGATCCCGTTGGTGAAGTCCAGTTCGCTGACCTCCGGGGCAACTTTCAAGGCAATGCGCTCGCTGCCGACGATCGTCGGGGTCAGGGTCAGGCGGATACCGAACTCCTTGTACTGGATGGTGATCGAGTCGCTGCCGCTGCTGGGGACCGGGATCGGCACTTCACCACCGGCGAGGAAGCTTGCACTCTGTCCGCTCAGCGCCACCAGGCTCGGACGCGCCAGGGTGTAGGCAAAGCCACTGCCTTCCAGGGCGTTGATCAACCCCAGGAAGTTGCCGCCGCCAAAACCGATATTGAACGTGCCGTTGTTCAGCGGCAGGTTCGCCCTGACACCGCCGAGATTGCCAGGGGTTACCGTCAATCCCGGGGACGGAGCCGTGCCCGGGGAGCTGAACAGAAAGTTACTGCTCTTGCCGAAGATCGAGGTACCGGCCTCTTTCAGCTTGGTGCGGCTGACTTCGACAAAGCGGATATCGGTCTGCACCTGGCTGGCCAGGGCCGGATCGTCGGAGGGGGGCAACAGCGAGCTCACCATGGAGTGAGGGCCTTTGCCCTGGACGAAGACCATGCTCTGGCGGGGCTCCTTGGAGCATGCGGTCCAGACCATCAGGCTGGTTGCACCGGGTGCGATACCCGTCAGCAGGTAGGAGTCCCGTCCATTGAGATAGACGTCGGCAATTTTCGGATCGCCCACGGCCAGTCGGGTAATGGCGATGGGGGAGTGCATCAGCGTCTGCTGTCCCTCACCCACCTCCACCGTCGCCGGTAGCGGCGGCAATCCGGCGCAGTTGTTGGGCGCTGCTGCCATGGCCATCCCGGAGGGAAGGCCGGCGACGATCAACGTCCACGCCATTCTCCTGAACACTTGTACACAATTATTGTTCATGCACTGCTTCCTTGTCTGAGCTGAGGGGAAACTGCGGGGGCCGGATGGCGAGGGGCGTTTCTCCTCCACCTGAACCGGAACCCGCCAAGTGTTGCAGCAGCCAACCAGCATTTAGCTGTTTCTGTAACTGACGTTAGCGCAGAAAGATAAAAATGCTATGAAGTGTAAAAAAGTGATGGTCGTTTGACGGCAGCTTCCCGGCGGCCGGGGCTCGCCTTCAGGTACCTGTGCTCATGAGTGGTGCAAGGTGGCACTGAGCTATCTGCCGAATCGAGCTTCCGTAGAGGCTTCGATTCGCGGGCTTGCGTCCCCTGGGTCGCTGCCCGCTCGGGGGGCGGGGCGAGCCCCGTGACGCAGGTCAGAATCATCTTTTACATCAAGGGGATATTCTGTAGCCTTGCGCAGTTTCAACGCGGCACCTACCTGATGAATACTCACTCTCCCGGCGGTACCCTCAACGGGTCCGGAGCCGGGTGTATACTCGACTTTCGCGCATAAGCGCCCGCAGGTCTTGCGATCATGACGCACATTTCCGAACGCCTTCTGGTTCAGGCCCACCTTGATGCCAAACAGCCCAAGCCGCTGACGGCCGCAGAAGAGTCCCACTACCGCGCCGCGATTGCTGCCGAGCTCAAGGCTCAGGACGCCGTGCTGGTGGCGCATTTCTACTGTGATCCGGTGATCCAGGCCCTGGCTGAAGAAACCGGCGGCTGTGTGTCCGACTCCCTGGAAATGGCGCGTTTCGGCAACGCTCACCCGGCCAAGACCGTGGTGGTCGCCGGCGTACGGTTCATGGGCGAGACGGCGAAGATCCTCAACCCCGAGAAACGCGTGCTGATGCCCACGCTGGAAGCCACCTGCTCCCTGGACCTGGGTTGCCCGGTGGACGAGTTCTCGGCGTTCTGCGACCAGCACCCGGAGCGCACCGTGGTGGTCTACGCCAACACCTCGGCCGCGGTCAAAGCCCGTGCCGACTGGGTCGTGACCTCCAGTTGTGCACTGGAAATCGTCGAAAGCCTGATGGATAACGGCGAAACCATCATCTGGGGGCCGGACAAGCACCTGGGAACCTACATTCAGCGCCAGACCGGGGCCGACATGCTGCTGTGGGACGGTGCCTGCATTGTCCACGAAGAATTCAAGTCCAAGCAGCTGGAGGACATGAAGGCGCTCTATCCCGATGCCGCCATCCTGGTGCACCCGGAGTCTCCGGCGTCGGTCATCGAGCTGGCCGATGCGGTGGGCTCCACCAGCCAACTGATCGCCGCCGCGCAACGTCTGCCCAACAAGACGCTGATCGTGGCCACCGATCGTGGCATTTTCTACAAGATGCAGCAGTTGTGCCCGGACAAGGTCTTCATCGAGGCGCCAACGGCCGGTAACGGCGCGGCGTGCCGCAGCTGCGCCCATTGCCCATGGATGGCCATGAATACGCTGGAGCGCACCTTGCAGTGCCTGCGAGAGGGCTCCAACGAGATATTGGTCGACCCGGCGCTGATTCCCCAGGCCATTCGCCCCCTCAAGCGTATGCTGGACTTCACGCAGGCAGCGCGAATGAAGCTGGCGGGCAATGCCTGATCGCCTTCTATAAGCGCACATAAAAACGCCCCGATCATTCGGGGCGTTTTTGTCTATGGCGTATTACTTCTTCTGTTTGGGGATACGGACGATCTGGCTGGAAGAGTAGATGTCGTGCCAGCTGCGTTTCTGCTTGTCGACCAGGACCCAGATGAACCCCAGGCCGGCGCACAGCCAGGAGGCGATCGAGACCATGAAGCGCAGGAGCGCCTGCCACAGGCTGATGCGGCTGCCGTCGGCATTCTGTACGCGCAGGCCCCAGACCTGCATGCCCAGGGTCTGCCCGGAGTGGGTCCAGAACTTGGCGAAGAAGGCGAACAGCACGAACAGCAGGACGGTGGAGTAGAGCGGGTCGCCGTCCAGGGCGCCGGACTCGGTCAGGGCGCGCATCCGGGGTTCACCGAGGATCTGCAACTGGATCATCTTGTAGATGCCGCCGGTGACGATCAGCAGGGCGGTACACAGCAGGAAATCGTAGAACATTGCGGCCAGACGACGGCCCAGGCCAGCGGCGGGAAAGTCGCCCTGGGGGCTCAGCAAGGATTTCGACATGGCACGGCTCTCAAGAAAAAAGAAGCCATTTTACGGAATTGCGCGCACAAAAAAGCCCCTGATGTCAGCATCAGGGGCTTTTTCGTTACAGACGATCAGCCTTCAGCTTGTACTTCGTCAGCCTGCATGCCTTTTTGGCCCTGCACAGCGATGAAGGTCACTTTCTGGCCTTCTTTCAGGCTCTTGAAGCCGTTGCCCTGAATAGCGCGGAAATGCACGAACAGATCCGGACCGCTTTCTGGAGTGATAAAACCAAAACCTTTCTCGTCGTTAAACCACTTGACGGTACCGCTCTGACGTTGGGACATTTCTTATTTCCTTTGACGCTAAAAAAATTAATGACAGTCTCTTTCTCATGAAAGAGTACTGGGCTGGGTTGCAGGAAAGTAAGAGACGTCGAACGGGTGTAGCAAACTTGTTGGCTACTGCCCAGGTCACGATTCCAAGCGACCCATGCAAACACAGTGGGGAAACTCTACGCCAACTATGGGAGAAAACACAAGCCCTGCGAAACCCCGGTTTTCCTCAGCTTGGCGGCTGTTTGCCGCTACTCGGTATCCGGGCTTATTCGATAGGCTTGTTCAATTGTTTTCAACTGTTATAAGGCAAGTTCAATATCGAAAAAACGCACTATTTTATGGCGGTTGCGTTACAGATTAGTGCACTTTTAACGCAACCGCGTTACTTATGGAAACAGTCGCTCAACCGCGATAATAGCGTTGTGCAACGAATGGCGTTTTGCTTACAAGCATTGGCACCTTTTTCCCACGAACAATTGCCCAAACTGGCGTATCGAGTGCGACATAGGCGCTATCGAGGTAACCCATGGCCAACGGACCGCCCAGGGTCGGGCCAAAACCGCCGCTGCAGACACTGCCGATCACTTCGCCCGCTTCGTTGACGATCTCGGCGCCTTCGCGCACCGGGGTGCGCTCCTGGGGCAGCAGGCCCACGCGCTTGCGTTTGACGCCATTCTTCTGTTGGGCGAACACCTGCTCCGCACCAGGGAAACCGCCGGCCCGTGCGCCGTCGGCGCGACGTGGCTTGGAGATGGCCCATAGCAGGCTGGCTTCGATCGGGGTGGTTTCGTCGTTCATGTCATGGCCATACAGGCACAGGCCGGCTTCCAGGCGCAGCGAGTCCCGTGCTCCGAGGCCGATGGCGGCTACTTCCGGCTCGGCCAGCAGGGCCCGGGCCAGGGTTTCGGCGTCGGCGGCCGGTACGGAGATTTCGAAACCGTCTTCGCCGGTGTAGCCCGAGCGACTGACGAAGCAGTCCACGCCCAGCAGTGTGACCCGGGTGAACTGCATGAAGGTCATCTTCGCCACTTCCGGCGCCAGGCGCGCCAGCACGGTGACCGCCGCCGGGCCTTGCAGGGCGAGCAGGGCGCGTTCCTCGAACAGCGGCTCGATGTCGCACGCCTGGCCAAGGTGCTGGCGCAGATGGGCCAGGTCCTGCTCCTTGCAGGCGGCGTTGACCACTAGGAACAATTCGTCGTTACCCAGGTTGGCGACCATCAGGTCGTCGAGGATGCCGCCGTTTTCGTTGGTGAACATGGCATAGCGCTGCATGCCCACCGGCAGGTCGACGATGTCCACCGGCACCAGGGTTTCCAGGGCCTGGGCCGCGCTGGCGCCGCTCAGGCGGATCTGGCCCATGTGCGAGACGTCGAACAGGCCGGCCTGCTCGCGGGTGTGCTGATGTTCTTTCATCACCCCCAGCGGGTACTGCACAGGCATGTCGTAGCCGGCGAATGGCACCATGCGTGCGCCGAGTTCAAGGTGCAGCGAATGCAGCGGGGTCTTCAACAGTGTTTCGGTGGACATGCTCAGCTCCTGAATGAACGTGCGGATGCGGCGGTGCCTGCATCAGCACTCGATGATGTTGACTGCCAAACCGCCACGGGCGGTTTCCTTGTATTTGCTTTTCATGTCGGCGCCGGTCTGGCGCATGGTGCGAATGACCTTGTCGAGGGAGACGAAATGTTGCCCGTCGCCCCGCAGGGCCATGCGCGCGGCGTTGATCGCCTTGACCGAGCCCATGGCGTTGCGCTCGATGCAGGGCACCTGCACCAGGCCGCCGATCGGGTCGCAGGTCAGCCCGAGGTTGTGTTCCATGCCGATCTCGGCGGCGTTTTCCACCTGTTGCACCGTCCCGCCAAGCACTTCGCACAAGGCGCCGGCCGCCATCGAGCAGGCGACCCCGACCTCGCCCTGGCAACCGACTTCGGCACCGGAGATGGAGGCGTTTTCCTTGTACAGAATGCCGATGGCGGCGGCGGTCAGCAGGAAACGCACCACCCCGTCCTCGTTGGCCCCGGGGATGAAGCGCATGTAGTAGTGCAGTACCGCCGGGACGATGCCGGCGGCGCCATTGGTAGGCGCGGTGACCACGCGTCCGCCGTTGGCGTTTTCTTCGTTGACCGCCAGGGCGTACAGGTTGACCCAGTCCAGCACCGACAGTGCGTCGCGCAAGGCCGCCTCGGGGTGTTGGCACAGCTGGCGGTAGAGAGCGGCGGCGCGGCGCTTGACCTTCAGGCCGCCGGCCAGGATCCCTTCGTTGCGGCAGCCCGCAGCCACGCAGTCCTGCATCACTTGCCAGATCTTCAGCAGGCCGGCCCGGGTTTCCGCCTCCGGACGCCAGGCGCTTTCGTTGGTCATCATCACTTGGCTGATGGACAGCCCGTAGGTGGCGCAGTGACCGAGCAAGTCCTTGGCGCTCTTGAAGGGGAAGGTCAGCGCGGTGGTGTCTTCGACGATCCGGTCGGCCCCCGCGGCGTCTTCGTCGACCACGAAACCGCCGCCCACCGAGTAGTACTCGCGGCTGCGGATCTGCAGGCCGGCGGTATCGAAGGCGCGGAAGATCATGCCGTTGGGATGGTAGGCCAGGGGTTTACGGATCATGGCCAGGTGTTCTTTCTCGTTGAACGCGATGGAGTGTTCGCCGAGCAGGTTCAAGCGTCCGCTGCCGCGTATTTCCTGCAGGCGAGCGGCGATGTTGTCGGTATTCACGGTATCCGGGTGTTCACCTTCCAGGCCCAGGAGCACGGCCTTGTCGCTGCCGTGGCCCTTGCCGGTGGCGCCGAGCGAGCCGTACAGCTCGACCTTGACGCAGGTGGTGGCCGACAGCATTCCGTCACGCCGCAGGCCTTCGACGAAGCGCGCGGCTGCGCGCATCGGGCCAACGGTGTGGGAGCTGGAGGGGCCGATGCCAATCTTGAACAGGTCGAACACGCTCAGGGACATGTTGGTTCTCCGGTTTCTTATTGTGTTGATCGGCACGCACGGGGGCAGCGGGTGTTGCGGTTCGTTCGATTCAGCACGCATCGCGAGCAGGCCTCGCTCCTACAGGTATACGCAGAAACCCTGGGAGCGAGGCCGGCCCGCGATGGACGGCTATGCCGTCTTACGCGTCCTGATAACTTTCGATCGATGGGCAGGCGCAGACCAGGTTGCGATCGCCGAACACGTTGTCGACCCGGCCGACCGGCGGCCAGTACTTGGCTTCGATCAGCGAGGCCACCGGGTACACCGCTTGTTCACGGCTGTAGGGGTGCGACCACTCGCCAACGATTTCCGCCGCGGTGTGCGGGGCGTTTTTCAGCGGGTTGTCGTCCTTGTCCAGGCTGCCGTTTTCCACCGCGCGGATTTCTTCGCGGATGCGGATCATGGCGTCGCAGAAGCGGTCCAGCTCTTCCTTGGATTCGCTTTCGGCACCGATGCCCATGTCCATGATCAAATGGCGCACGCCGGCAACCAGGTGATACAGCAAGGCGGACAGGATGCCCCAAATCACTAGCTTGGCTAGCGGACTGGTCAGACACGCTTTCACCTGACCGAAGCCTTCCTCGGAGCTCAGCGACTTGTCCAGTGCATAAAGCATGATGGCAAGGCTGACAAAGAGGATGACACCGGAGATACGGTGAAGGATGGACGTGTAAGCAGTGACTGGGAGTTTGATGGTCCTTAGGTCTAGGTTTACAGGTCGTTGGCTATTCACGGCTTTTTTCACACTGAAGAGCCCCTAACAATCAGGGCAAAGTTGTTGGGGAGTGCACTGGTCAGGTACCCACCACCCAGGGAGTGACGACCCCCAGCAAACCGGGCCCGAAAGCCCATGGCGGTCGGTGGCCGAGTATAGACAGTTAGGCTACTAATGACAACGCAATCACCTTCCCCTAATAGCTCATTGCGTTAGCTGGATAAAAGGCGTAAATGGCAGGGAATTTCGAGGAAAAAGTCTGCTTAAAGCCTTCTGGGGCAAGACTTTAGGCAAATTGACATTCGGATTTATCTCACTATAGTGGTGCGGGCCCTGCGTGGGGGGTCTGTCTGATGATTTCAAGCATAAATAGGAGGCCACATGGCTGACAAAAAAGCGCAGTTGATCATCGAGGGCGCAGCCCCCGTCGAGCTGCCCATTTTAACCGGCACCCTAGTTCAAGAAGTAAAAGATCAACTGGGACTCACGCCCACGGGCCGCT